>DATEEW010000321.1:0-5699 GCA_035280965.1 Burkholderiales bacterium | reverse complement strand
AGCCCCTGTCCGGCTCGAATCCGAGGCACCCCTCGTCCCTACGCACCGAATTGCGTTCCTGGTTTGGCGAAAAAGACGGACTAGCGCGTTCCATGTCCAACGGGACCTGGATGCTCATAGAACGCGTCCTTGGGATGTGCATGGCCATCCTTGTCAGCGTCTGGGTAGCCCGGTTTCTGGGACCGGAGCAATTCGGCATTCTCAATTACGCGCTCGCTTTCGTTGCCTTCTTCACCCCTTTAGCCTCGCTTGGCATCAACAACATTCTGGTCAAGGAATTGATCATGGACCGCCGGCGCGAGGGCCTGTTGCTCGGCTCGGCCTTCGGGGCACGGTTGATGGGTACATTGACCGCTGTTGGTCTGTGCGTTGCGACGATTGCGTTCACCAAGGATTCGCAAGGACAGATCTTCTGGGCGGTCGTTGCATTGGCGATAGCTCACCTGTTCAACGCGCTGGATGTGGCGGGTTTATGGTTGCAGTCGAAGCAATCGGTGCGCACCCTGATGTATTGGCGAATGGGCATCACGCTGACCTTCGCCGGCGCCCGCGTCATAGCGATTCTTACGCAGGCCGATTTGTTTACCTTCGTTTGGATCTCGGCGGCGGAGATCGTTGCCATCGACTGCAGCAATCTGGTTGCGTACTACGGCTACAGCGGCAAACCGCAACGCTGGCGCAGCGACGCCGCGACCATGGGGAGTTTGTTTCACAAATCCTGGCCGCTGATTCTCTCCACAGTCGCCGCCTCGATTTATTTGAAGATCGACCAGATCATGATTGCCGAGATGATCGATGTAAGCACCTCCGGCGTGTATGCGGTCGCCGCGCGAATTTCCGAGGTCTGGTATTTCATTCCGCAGGTCTTGGCTACCGCGTTGTTTCCCAGCCTTCTCAATACCAAATTGGCTTCGGTAGCACTTTACGAACGTCGCATGCAAATCTGCCTATGCGTTTTCGCCTTCGCAGCGACATCGTTGGCGATCATCATCACCTTTACTGCGGATTGGATTATTCAAATCCTTTTCGGTCCACAGTATTCGGCTGCGGCCGACATTTTGCGTATTCACATCTGGGCGGGTGTTTTCATTTTTCTGCGTGCGATCGCGAGTAAATGGATGATCGCCGAAAACCTGTACATCTTTTCTTTTGTCTCGCACGGCGTGGGGGCTGTCATCAACGTATTGCTTAACCTTGTCATGATCCCAAAGTGGGGCGCGCTCGGGTCCGCGGTCGCGACCGTGATTTCCTATGCGGCCGCTTCGTATCTGTTTACGTTCTGCAGCCGTCGCACTTGGCCCATGGGGAAAATGATGACCGAAGCGATTTTGTGGCCGGTGTTTTTACCCTTTGAACTGCTGCGGCAAAGACGCAACGGAAAGGTTAAATGATGGGGAAAGCACTTTTTCACGAGTCTGCGGTGCCCGCACCCGTGGCACAACGCAAGAAGCAGCACAGTTGGGTGGACGTGCTGAAGCAACGTTATCGCGTGTATCGCGCCACGCTATCCGCCCGCTTTTCCAGTCTCTACTATCTAGTCGCCTCGCACGCCTTCGATCGGGAAATGCGCGCGGTCGCACAGGGTCGCATTCTCTATTTTCATGAAATTGCGACAAGCGGCGGCAATCAAGCCTTGCTCCGTCGCAATGTACATCGGCTGGAAAAAGGGCTGATCATGCGGCCATTCCGCACGCCCTTCGCCAAAGATTACATTCTTGAAACCGTGCAAGCCTTCGCATATCTAGCAGCTAGGCAAAACTACGACGAAGCCGATGATGTGCGTTGGGGCGCAGACGTCTTGCGTTCATATTTCGATGCAATGGGGACGCAAGAAGGCGTCATCGCTCGGGCTCAGGCAATTTTTGACAAGGTGCTCAAGGAAACCGCTTTCGAATTGCAAGTGCCGGCTGGACACATTCCCTATCCGCGCGGCGATGCGCCCATGCCGATTGAATATGAACCCTTCGCCGCATTGTGTCAGCGTCGTCGCTCGGTACGTTGGTATCGACGACAAGCGGTCCCGCGCGATCTGGTCGATCAAGCGTTGGAGGCTGCGCTGCAATCCCCAAGCGCCTGCAACCGTCAATCGTTTTCGTTCCGTTTTTTCGACGACCCCCAAATGGTTCGCGCCGTCGCCAACATTCCCGGCGGTACTAAAGGTTATGCGGACAGCCTGCCGGGAATTGCGGTGGTAATCGGAAAATTGAGGGCTTACCCGGAGGAACGCGATCGTCACATCATCTATATCGACGGGTCACTCGCTGCGATGAGTTTTATGCTCGCGCTTGAAACGCTGGGCCTGAGTTCGTGCGCTATCAATTGGCCGGATATAGCGGAGAACGAGGACGCAATACAAAAACTGTTGGACCTCGAACCCGACGAGCGCGTGATTATGTTAATCGGTTTCGGTTATGCCGATCCGGACGGCATGATCCCCTATTCAGCGAAGAAACCCGTCGGCGTCATTCGTCAGTGGAACTAGGAAATATGTTGATCGACATACGCGGCTTCAACCCGCAAAACCTGGGCTCTTGCCTGATGCTGCTCGCCGCGCAAGCGCGTTTGCGCCAAGCTTTCCCTGATGCACAATTGAGCGTTGGTTTATCCAACGACGACTTGCAACTTTCACTGCGACATCGCGCCCGCTTCGGCATGCTCGGTCGCTGGCCCGAACGCTGGCGCGGCATCCCCGTGGATTGGCTCGGTCATCTGGTGCCGACGCCCGTGCAACGAAGTCTGCGCATCACCAAGGATCGAGACTTTCAGGCGGTAGTCGACATTTCGGGCTTCGCCTACGGCGATTTTTGGGGCGCCGAGAAACTGCGTCGCCGCTTGGGCCGCAATCTGCCGGAATGGAAACGGCAACGACGCAAAGTGATTTTGTTGCCGCAGGCATTCGGCCCCTTCACGGATGCGGATCTGGCGCAGGGAATGCGTACGGTTATGGATGGGGCAGACCTGGTATTTCCGCGCGATCGTGTATCGGTGCGCTACTTGTCCGAGCTAGGCGTCCCGCAAGAGAAGCTCGAACAGTTTCCGGATTTCACTCACGAAGTGCCCGCTTTCAATCGCGATACCGATCCTGCGCCGAGAACTTATTTTTGCGTCATTCCCAATTCCAAACTTACCGTCGGAAAAAGCGCAGAAGAAGTTCAGCGGTACATACAGTTTTTACTCGACGCAACGGGTTATCTCAGCCGCGTGCTCGGCATGCCGCCCGTTTTGTTGCGTTTCGGCGGACGCGAAGATGCGGATCTCGTCGACGAACTGCTCGATCAAATCACCCCTACGCCGACGAGTTTCATCATTGCAGATCCGCGCTACGCCAAGGGGCTGATCGCCGGAAGCGCCGCGGTGGTGTCCTCGCGTTTTCACGCCATCATGTCAGCTCTCGGCTCGGCGGTACCCTGCTTGGCGGTCGGCTGGTCGCATAAATACGGCGAAGCAATGGACGAATTCGGATGCGCGAAATATTCGCTTTCTCTCGCCAATCCAGACTTCAATCCGGTCCTGCAAAGCTTCGCCGACGACATCATGAACGGGACGCTTAAAACCGATTTGGCGAGGGCTGCGGAACAACAGCGTCAAGCGACCGACCGCATGTGGGACAAAGTCATTCATTGCATTGGCGAACCACAATGACAGCCACGAATGAACCGTTGCCGCGCCTCACGGTCATCGTGCCGGCCTATAACGAGTCCGCCCGCATTCTGGATTGCATTGCAACATTGAAAGCGCAGTCGTACCCAAGCAACCTGCTGCAAATCATCATCGTCGACAACGGGTCAAAGGACGACACCTTTGACATTCTGCGGCGCACACCCGGCATTTTGGCGCTGCAAGAAACACAACCCGGTTCATATGCCGCGCGCAATCTAGCTTTGCGTCATGCCACCGGAGACATTGTCGGCTTTACCGATGCCGATTGCAGCGCCGATCCCAATTGGGTACGGAATGCGGTCGCCCATTTGAAGAATCCGAATATCGGCATTGTGGCGGGGCATGTAGCCCTCGATTTCGGCCATGGCGGCCGACCGAGCTCAAGCGAATTATTCGAGCAATGCTTCGCCTTCAAACAGGCGGAAAACGCAGCATTGGGTGTGTGCGTGACCGCTAACTGGTTCAGCCCGCGGATGCTCATCGAAAACATGGGCGGCTTCGACAGCAGCGTACGGTCGGGGGGCGATCACAAGTTATCGAAGCAGATTTCCAAAGCCGGTTACAAAATCGCTTACGCCCCGGACGTGATCGTGCGGCATCCAGCCCGAACGAGCTTCGATGAACTGACGCGCAAACGGCGGCGCGTAATCGGCGGCACTTACACGACGCAATGCCGTGGCAATAAAAAACCTTTCCCGATTTTTGTCGCTTTTTTGTTCAAAGAGACATTGATGCGCATGCATGCCATTGCGACGCGCCTGCCTTTGCGTCCTTTGGACCGCCTCCGTGTGGGCGGTTTGCTCATCGTGCTATGCGGCATTTCAGTCGCCGAAGCGTTCCGCCTTCAACTGGGTGGCGAGCCCCGCCGCCAATAACCTCGCCGCCTTCCGTTCGGCACGGCTGGGCAAAATCCTCATTCCCCGCACCGGACGTGTACGCTTTCACGATTTACATTGAGAACGTCCGCTTAGTTCTTGACCCTTCTCGTTTTTGGCACCTATAGTGTGCCGATGGAAGAACATCTGTCCGCGCTGGAAGACCGCGTCCGCTTGGCCGCCGAGCTGTGTCAGCACCTGCGCATCGAGAACAACGAGTTGCGTCAACAGCTCGCGAAGTTGAATAACGACAACAAACGCCTGTCGGACAAAATTTCCGGCGCCCGAGAACGCCTCGAAGGACTGCTCGCGCAGATTCCGGAATGAACGATAAAACCCGCGCCCTCGACATCACGATCATGGGCCGCAGCTACAAAGTGACCTGCAGCGAAGACGAACGCGAACCATTGCTGCGCGCGGTCGCTTATCTCGATCAAAAAATGAATGAGATCAAAGACAGTGGCCGCGTCGGCAGCGTCGAGCGCGTCGCAGTCATGGCTGCCTTGAACATCGCGCATGAATTATTAACCGCGAAAAGTTCACCTGAGTCCGTCGATGGCTTTGACACCGAAGTCCTCAAGCGTAGAATGGCCGCTATGCAAGCGAGTCTGGACGCTGTGCTTGCGCCGCAGGAAAAGCTGTTCTAATCGCTTCACTGTCGCGTCCTTCCTCGCAAGAATTCAATGTCCCCTGCGTTGTACGTCAAGACCGTATTACACTCTTGAACCAATGCAGTAACTTCGGTTGCTGATCTGAGCGTCACCAATGCGCGCGTCCCGAGTCGGACGTACCTACGGTGACCCGTAAGCGACCACCTTGAACCGCACGGTTCAAGACCCGCGGTCTAACGGCTTCGGCGGGGGGCGCCTATACCGGGTTGCAATGCAACCCAAACGCGGCAACAGCCGCGTGCGGTTCAAAAACGCAGGCTGCGGCCTGCGTTTTTTATTGCGCGGCCGCCTTCGACTCGGAGCGGTCCAAGCGTGTATGCTCGGGCGCCTCTGTTTCCCGCTTTTGCATGCATGCGCTACTGGCTCATGAAATCCGAACCCGACGAGTTCGGCATCGACGACCTCGTCGCAGCGCCCAAAAAAAGTACGCCCTGGTTCGGTGTGCGTAATTATCAGGCGCGTAATTTCATGCGTGACCAGATGCGTGTGGGCG
>DATEEW010000320.1:0-5547 GCA_035280965.1 Burkholderiales bacterium | reverse complement strand
TTGGAAACCGACCGTCGGTTGTTGGGCGATCGCGTCAAGAATCTAAAAGCCCAATTGCAAAAGCTGCAACGTCAGCGGGATGTGCAACGGCGCGCCCGAATGCGCGGAAAAGTGCTTTCGGTGTCATTGGTGGGCTATACCAACGCGGGCAAGTCGACGCTATTCAACGCGCTGACCCATGCGGGTGCCTATGCGGCCAACAAACTCTTCGCCACGCTGGACACCACTACCCGCAGGCTTTATCTGCCCGACGTGGGCAATATCACCATCTCCGATACCGTAGGCTTCATTCGGGAATTGCCGACGACCTTGGTTGCGGCCTTCCGTGCGACCTTGGAAGAAACGGTGCATGCCGACCTGCTGCTGCATGTCGTGGATTCCTCAAGCGCGGTGCGGGATGCGCAAATCGCGCAAGTGAACAAAGTGCTGCAAGACATCGGCGCGCAGGATATCCCGCAAATTTTGGTCTGGAACAAGATCGACCTCAGCGGGCTGGAACCCGGCGAGGACCGCGACGAGTATGCTAAGATCGCGCGCGTTCGTTTGAGCGCTAGAACGGGCCAAGGTCTTGAATTTTTACGGCAGGCGCTCGTCGAAGTCGCCGCCGCTCGGTCGCCCGGGGCAGCAACAAACGGCGATGCAACGGATCCGGATTCCCCTAGCACAATCCAAAACACTCAATCTTCGAGCATCGCATAGTCATGTCATTGAACGATCCGCAATGGGGCCGCAAAGGCGGCGGGAACGGGGGCGAAGGTGGGCCGCCTGATCTCGACGAAATGTGGCGCAATCTGAACCAGCGACTGGGCGGCCTCTTTGGGCGCAAAGGCGGAGGCGAGGGCGGCAATCAACAGCCGCCGGGCCTGCGTCAGGCGGGTGGTTTCATCATCTTGGCGTTTTTAATTCTGGCAGTCTGGCTGGCCAGCGGCATTTATACCGTGGACGAGAGCGAGCAAGCCCTGGTGCTCACCTTCGGCAAACATACCGACACCACCGGCTCAGGGTTACGTTGGCGCTTGCCCTATCCCATTCAAACGCATGAACTGGTGAACGTCGAGCAATCGCGTAACTTGAAAGTCGGTAGTCGTTCGCAGAACAAAGCCGCGCGAGAACGCGAATCGCTGATGCTGACGCGCGACGAAAATATCGTCGATATCGAATTCGCCGTGGTGTATTCGCTTAGCGATGCCGAGCACTATCAGTTCAATATTGCCCAACAGCAGGAGACCGTGCTGCAGGTCGCCGAGACGGTAATGCGCGAAATCGTGGGCAAATCCAGCATGGACTATGTGCTGAACGAAGGCCGCGAGCAGATCGCCGTGCAATCGCAAAAGCTGATGCAGGAAATTCTGAATCGCTATAACGCCGGTGTCGCGATCAGCAGCGTTCAATTGTTGAATGCGCAGGCGCCTGAGCAGGTGCAGGAGGCCTTCAATGACGCGGTCAAAGCGCGGCAGGATCTCGATCGCTTGAAAAATGAAGGTCAAGCCTATTACAACGATGTGGTGCCCAAGGCCGCCGGTATGGCGTCGCGCCTGATGGAAGAAGCCAATGGTTATCGTCAGCGCGTCGTTTCGAATGCCGAAGGTGAAGCGGCGCGTTTCAGACAGATCCTGGACGAATATTCCAAAGCGCCGGTGGTAACGCGTGACCGCCTCTATATGGATGCCATGCAACAGGTACTCACCAACAGCACCAAAATCATGGTGGATGCGCGCTCAGGCAACAATATGCTGTTCCTGCCGCTGGATAAACTGTTGCAAGCTTCGACCGGTGCTTTGCCGGAGACGCCCGCAATGAGCAGCAAGCAAGCGCCTGCCGAAAGCAGCGCTAGCGCCGCTACCGCGGATGCCCTCAATCGTAGTCGCGATTCGCTGCGTAATCGCGAACGCGACGCACGTTAAAGGACCACGCCATGAGAATGAACTTAGGGATGGCGTTTTTCGCGGTAACCGCCGTGTTGATCTTGATAAGCCTGTCGGCTTTCACGGTGGATGAGCGCGAATCTGCGATGGTGTTCCAGCTCGGCGAGATCCGCCGCGTCATCGACAAGCCCGGTCTGCACTGGAAAATACCCGTCGTGCAGCGCGTGCGCTACTTCGACAAACGGCTGTTGACTCTGGATACGCCCGACACGGAAAGCTTTCAAACCAAAGAGAAGAAGCCGCTGCTGGTCGATTCCTTTGTGCAATGGCGTATCGCCGACGTGCGCATGTACTACACGCGTTTCAGCGGCGGCGAGCCGTTGCTGCGCGCCACCACGCAGCTATCGCAGTTGGTGAATTCGGCGCTGCGCGCCGAATTCAGCGAACGCACGGTACAGGAAGTGGTATCGGGCAAGCGCGAAGAAGTCATGCAGGCAGCTTTCAACAAAGTGCAAGAAGGCGCCGCGGGGCTTGGCATCGAAGTGATCGACGTGCGTCTGAAGCGGGTTGAACTGCCGCCCCAGGTGAGCGAGTCGGTTTACGGACGCATGAGTGCGGAACGTCGCGCAGCGGCAAGCCAATCGCGTTCGCAAGGTTTTTCGGAAGCGGAAAAAATTCGCGCCGATGCCGATCGTCAACGCGAAGTCATCATTGCTGATGCGTATCGCAAAGCGCAGACGATCAAAGGCGAGGGCGATGCACGCGCCGCCGCAATCTACGCGAAGGCTTTCAGCGCTAATCCTGAGTTCTACGCTTTCTATCGAAGCTTGGACGTGTATACCAAGGCCTTCAGCAATCGCAACGATATGTTGGTGCTCGATCCGAATTCTGAATTTTTCAAATACTTCAAAAACCCCAACCGGGGTTCGACCGGCAAGTGAATGGGCGATACTTGGCTATTGGCACTGGCCTTGGTGCTGGTGATCGAAGGAATATTGCCTTTCATCGCGCCCAATTTATGGCGGGAAGCGTTTCGGCGCTTCACCGCCATGGATGACGGTCAGATTCGTTTTTTCGGTCTGACTTCCATGATTGCCGGCATTCTGTTGCTCCTTTTAGCGCACTAATTGACCATGCCCAACTGGCTGCTACCCGAATACGTTGAAGATATTCTGCCCCTCGAAGCCCAGACCATCGAGCGTCTGCGCGCGCGCATGCTGGAAGTCTTCCGCGTACATGGCTATGAGTTGGTGCTGCCGCCCATGCTGGAATACGTCGATTCGCTGCTGACAGGCACGGGCCATGATCTTGATTTGCGCACCTTCAAACTGGTCGATCAATTATCTGGACGCATGATGGGTTTGCGCGCCGATATGACGCCTCAGGCCGCGCGGATCGATGCGCATTTGCTCAACAGGCAAGGCGTGACGCGGCTGTGCTATTGCGGCACCGTGGTACACACGCGGCCGCGCGGTCTCACGGCCACTCGCGAGCCGCTGCAAATCGGAGCGGAAATTTACGGTCACGCCGGCATCGAAAGCGATATCGAAATCCAGCGCTTGCTGCGCACCGCATTGAGCGTATGCGGCCTGAACGATATTTGTCTGGATCTTTCGCACGTCGGGGTCTTTCAGGCGCTTGCGGAGCATGCCGGTCTGGGCGATGCGGCCGAAAGCGAATTGCTCGACGTACTGGTGGCGAAGGATCGACCGCGCCTGGTTGGGCTTACGGCTAACTTCGAGGCTCAAACGCGAGCCGCTTTTCTGGCTCTGGCCGAGTTGTACGGCGGTCCGGAAGTGATCGAACGCGCCCGCAAAACGCTACCCCAATTTCCGGCCATCGGAAAAGCGCTCGACGATTTGACGACGCTGGCGCAGGACAATGGCGCGGAGTTGAGCATTGATCTTGCGGATCTGCGCGGCTATCACTATCACAGTGGGGTGGTGTTCGCCGCCTATCAGCGCGGCTTGCCCAACGCAATCGCATTGGGCGGTCGTTACGACGAAGTAGGGCGGGCCTTCGGGCGCGCGCGTCCGGCTACCGGCTTTTCGCTGGACCTGCGCGATCTTGCGCGGGTCGCGCCGGAGGCGCAGCGTGCGGGCGCGATTCTCGCTCCGCATTCCAACGATGCGAAGCTAAGAGAACGAATTAGTGAATTGCGTCGCGAAGGCGAGGCGGTGATTGTGGATTTGCCGGGGCACGAAGCCTCGCGCGAAGAATTGGGTTGCGATCGGCAACTCGTGTTGAAGAACGGAATCTGGGAGGTCGTGAGTCGCTAGTGCAAAGGAAGCTCTGATTAAGGTTCATTGATGAATCGTGTTGCCAGCTTGCAGCGCCCAAGGTGTTGTTTTACTTTGTCCTCGCTCGTACAGCTACGCGCACTCGCGGTCATCCTCGGCTCTTAAGCAGATATTCCCTGACTATCGAATCGCCTAAGCAGCATGGTCAAGAACGTCGTCGTAGTGGGCACCCAATGGGGTGATGAAGGCAAGGGCAAGGTCGTCGATTGGCTGACCGATCACGCCAAGGGCGTGGTTCGTTTCCAGGGCGGCCATAACGCTGGTCATACGCTGGTAATCGCCGGCCGCAAAACCATTTTGCGTCTGATTCCCTCCGGTGTGTTGCGATCGGATGTCACTTGCTACATCGGCAATGGCGTGGTGCTTTCGCCCCATGCGCTGTTTCAGGAAATCGGCGAGCTCGAACAAGCAGGCGTCAATGTTTGTGAACGTTTGCGCATCAGTGACGCGTGCACATTGATCCTGCCGTATCACGTGGCGCTCGATCAGGCGCGGGAATTGGCGAAGGGCGCAGACAAGATCGGCACGACCGGTCGCGGCATCGGCCCCGCGTACGAAGACAAAGTGGCGCGCCGCTCCTTGCGTTTGCAGGATTTGTTCGCGCCCAAACGTTTCGCTGAGAAATTGCGCGAAACAATGGACTATCACAACTTCGTGTTGGAGCACTGGCTCAAAGCGAAGCCACTCGACTTCAATCAGATTCACGACGAAGCGCTGGCCTTTGCGTCGCGTTTGAAACCCATGCTGGCGGATGTTTCGCGCGAATTGCACGAGGCAAACGCGGCGGGAAAGAGTTTGTTGTTCGAAGGCGCGCAAGGCACGTTGCTCGACGTGGATCACGGTACTTATCCCTTCGTCACCTCGAGCAATACCGTCGCCGGCGCGGCTGCGGCGGGGGTAGGTATCGGACCTCAAGCCTTGCACTATGTGCTCGGCATTACGAAGGCCTACGTCACTCGTGTCGGTGCGGGACCTTTCCCCACTGAACTGGAATGTGAAGTGGGCGAGGGGTTGCGCAAGCGCGGCAATGAATTCGGCTCGGTTACGGGGCGTCCCCGCCGTTGCGGTTGGTTCGACGCGGCAGCCCTGAAACGCTCCGCACAAATCAATGGTCTATCCGGCTTATGTGTGACCAAGCTCGACGTGATGGACGGCATGGCGGAAGTGAAGCTTTGTGTGGGCTATAAACTCGACGGTAAAACGATCGGCCTGTTGCCGCCGGGCGCCGACGAAGCGGCCCGTTGCGAACCGATTTATGAAACGCTGCCGGGCTGGAGCGACAGCACGGTGGGTGTCAATCAACTCGATCAATTGCCCAAAGCCGCTCGGACTTATATCGATCGACTGCAAGCCGTTTGCGGTGTGCCGGTCGATATGATTTC
>DATEEW010000319.1:0-4809 GCA_035280965.1 Burkholderiales bacterium | reverse complement strand
AAACGCCGAGCGCCATCGCGACAATCCCGAGTTCCAGCGGGACATGATGGACACAGTGCAGCACGTGGTCAGTCGCATGAATCATTTGTTGTTGCAATTGCGCTCTGGCGCCACGCCTATCGAAAACGCGAAGTCTGTGGATCTGGGCGAAATCGTCCGCCGCATCGAGCGCGCCAAAGGCGCGAGTGCACGCTTGCGCGTCGACGTACGCCAGTCCTTGAATACCGTTGGGCACGAAGAGCGGCTCGAGCACGTCGTGGGGCATCTCGTGCAAAACGCCCTGGATGCCACCGAGGACGGTGGCGTGGTGGAAGTCACGTTGGATGGCACCGATTCCGGCGAGGTGCTGTTGGAGGTGAAAGACAACGGCATTGGCATGAGCTCGGAGTTCGTGCGCGAGCGCTTGTTCCGCCCCTTTCAAAGCACCAAGCCGACGGGAATGGGCATCGGCGCATATGAAAGCGCGCAATATCTGCAAAGTATCGGTGCGCGCATGCAGGTGAATAGCGCCCCCAATGAAGGAACGTGTATCCAGGTCTTTTTACCGCGGCCCAAAACGGGCTACAACACAATGATCCAAGCCGCATGAGCGAAAAAAGAAAACCTTTGTTGATCGTCGAGGACGACCCTGCTCTGCAAAAGCAGATGCGTTGGGCATTCGACCAATACGAAACGGTCCTCGCGGAAGATTATGAAAGTGCGATCGCGCAATTGCGTCGGCATGAGCCGGCCGTCATTACGATGGATTTGGGGTTACCGCCGCATCCGGACGACACGCGCGAAGGCTTTCGCTTGCTGGAGGGGCTGCTTTCACTGGCGCCGGATGTCAAAGTCATTGTGCTCACGGGTCAGCATGATCGCGACAACGCGATTAAAGCGATCGGCATGGGCGCATACGACTTCTATGCCAAGCCGTTCGAACCGGACATGCTGACGCTCACTATCGAGCGCGCATTCCGTCTGTACGAGTTGCAAGAAGAAAATCGACGTCTGCAAAATGCGGCCTACGACGGGGAGTCGAATGGTTTGATTACGCGCGATGCTTCCATGCAGCGCGTTTGCCGCATGCTGGAAAAAGTGTCCGGCACCAATGCTACGGTGTTGCTCTTGGGCGACTCCGGTACGGGTAAAGAATTGCTGGCGCGGGCAGTGCATAAACAGTCGCCCCGCAAGGATCAACGCTTCGTTGCCATCAACTGCGCCGCCATCCCCGACACTTTGTTGGAAAGCGAACTGTTCGGCTACGAGAAAGGCGCGTTCACCGGCGCGGCAAAGACTACTCTCGGCAAAATCGAAACGGCGAACAACGGCACGCTTTTCCTGGATGAAATCGGCGATCTGCCGCAGGCCTTACAAGCAAAACTGTTGCGTTTTCTGCAGGAGCGAGTGATTGAACGTGTAGGGGGGCGCGACGAAATTCCGGTGGATGTACGCATCGTCTGCGCCACGCATCAGAACTTGAAGGGCTTGATTAGCGAAGGGCGGTTCCGCGAAGATTTGTATTATCGTCTCGCCGAAATCGTGCTCGAAATTCCGCCGCTACGCGAGCGCCCCGGCGATGCGAGCCTGCTGGCGCATGCTTTTGTGCGTCGATTTGCCGCCGAGCAAAAACGCGGCAGCATGAACTTGTCGCCCGACGCAGTGGCGGCCATTGAAGGCCATGCCTGGCCGGGCAATGTGCGCGAGCTGGAGAACACCATAAAGCGCGCAGTCATCATGGCGGATGGTAATACCATTCGGGCGGATGACATCGGCTTGAATGCCGCGGAAGAAAGTCCTGAAATGCTCAATCTGCGGCATGTGCGTGATATCGCGGAAAAACAGGCGGTCGTTCGCGTGTTGGGTCGGGTGAACGGCAATCTGAGTCGAGCCGCAGAACTGCTCGGCGTCAGTCGACCCACGCTATACGACTTGATGCATCGTTTTGGGTTGAAATAAGTTTCGAATACCAATAAGTCAATAAACCAATGCTGCAATCGGAGAGAAGAGAAATGACGACGAATAAATTACGCATACGCCCGACGCGCACGGCCCTCGCTCTGGCCTTGTCGATTGCTCTATTGACCGGATGCGACTCCACCGATTCCCTGGTGCAATCGGCCAAAGATTATCAAGCGAAAAAAGATCATCCGGCGGCGGTGATCCAACTACGCAATGCTTTACAAGACGATCCCAAACATGCGGAAGCACGTTTTCTGCTGGGCCAATCACTCATCGCCACCGACGATCGGGTTACTGCCGAAAAAGAACTGCGCAAAGCAAAAGAGCTTGGTTATCCCACCGACAAAATTGCACCGGTGCTCGCGAAGACCATGCTCGAACTGGGGCAGGTCGATGAGGTCATCAAGGAGTTCGGCAACGTCACCTTATCTGATTCGCAGGCACAAGCCACGCTGCGCACGACGGTGGGCGACGCGTATCTCGTGCGTAACAAATACGATGAAGCGCGTACCGCTTATGCCACCGCTCTGTTGACGGCGCCCGGATATGTGCCTGCCCGTGTTGGGCAAGCGCGCCTGTTGGCAGTCCAAAAACGCTTCGACGAGGCTATCGCGGAATCGGAACAAATCCTGAAAGACCATCCGAAGGATTTGCTTGCGATGGATTTGCGCGCTGCTTTGTTCTTGGCTAGAAGGCAGAATAAAGAAGCGGCCGCCAAGTACTCTGAAATTATCAGCTTGAATCCGGAAGACCATGCCGCGCGTCGGTCGCTCATCAGCGCGTTGATTGTGGAAAAACAATACGAAAAGGCTGCAGTTGAACTCGCGGCTGCAAAAAAGGCCGGTGGCGGCAACGATATTCGCCTCATTTACAGCGAGGCGCTGCTTAAAATGCAGGACGGGCACCCGGAACAAGTGCGGGAGTTGACGCAGAAGATATTGCGAGTCGCGCCCGAGCATATGCCTAGCCTCTTATTGAATGGCGCCGCCGAACTGTCGCTCGGTTCCTATGCTGTCGCTGAAGAAGCATTGCGTAAGGTGGTGGAACGCATGCCAGAGCACGAAGGCGCCCGCAGCCTACTTACTTCGGTCTATTTGCGTACCGGAAACGGCACAAAGGCACTGGAAACGGTCAAGCCCCTCATCGAACGCGAAGAACCGAGTTCCGAGGCGCTGGCGCTTGCCGCCGAGGCTTACCTTGTTTCCAATGACGTAGAGCGCGGCGAGAAAATGTTGGAGCGAGCGGCGAAGGCCGACAACAACAATGTGAAGGTGCGTACGCGGCTCGCGCAAGTGCACTTTGCTACCGGCGAACCGGAAGCAGCAATCGATGAACTGCAGCGTGCTTCCTCCGCCTCGGCCACCGATGCGCAAGCCGACATGTTACTGGTGCTAAGCCATATGCGTCGCAGTCAGTTCGATCGCGCCAAGGCTGCCATGGACGTGCTGGAGAAAAAAAGTCCAAACAGCCCGCTGACCTATAACGTCAAAGGCGCCTTGTTCGCCGCGATGAAGGATTTCAAAGGCGCGCGTGCCGCCTTTGAAAAGGCGTTAAGCATCCAAGGAGACTACGCCCCTGCACTGATGAACCTCGCTCGTCTGGACATTACCGAAAATCAACCTGCGGTGGCGCGTCAACGCTTTGTTGCGACAATCGATAAGAACGGACGCAGCGAACAGGCGATGCTCGCCTATGCGCAATTCCTGACCGAAACGAAGGCATCCAACGAAGAGATCCTTGCGGTCCTGGAGCGTGCGGTGAAGGCCAATCCGACGTCGGAAACAGCGCATCTGACACTCATCAACGCTTTTGCACAGGCGCGCAACGCTAAAGCGATGGTAGCTGCGGCGCAGGACGCCGTGTCTGCGCTGCCGAACAGCCCGGCCATTGTCGAAATCGCAGGCCGCGCCCAATTGGCGGCGGGCGATACCAATCAGGCGATAACGACATTCAACAAACTGGTTCAACTGCAACCGCAGTCCGTCACGGCATTGACCCGGCTCTCCGAGGCGCATGTGGCCAATAAGAACCCGGACGGGGCGATCGATGCCTTGCGTAAAGCCGTGCTCGCGAAGCCGGACTATATGCCCGCGCGTGTTGATATCGTTCGCATTCAATTGTTGAACGATCGATTCGCGGACGCGATGACCGAGGCGATCAAGCTCCAAGAAAGCCATCCTAAGAACAGCATAGGCTTTACCCTTGAAGGCGACACCAATGTGGCTCAGCAAAAGTGGGCTACCGCGATCCCGCCCTACCTGACCGCATTGAAAATGGATCCGAATAATTCCGGCGTGTTCGCCAAGTTGCATCGCGTCTATGTAGAAGCCGGTCGCAAGCAGGATAGCGACGCGCTGACCGACAAATGGATGCGCGATCATCCGAAAGACCCTGTGGCGCATTTTTATCTAGGCGAGCGCGATCTGGGAGCGAAAAACTACAAAGGTGCCATGGTGCATTTCAAAGCCATCGTTGCCCAGCGTCCGAATGATGTCACTGCGCTCAACAACCTTGCCTGGGCCGCCGCTCAAGTTAAAGATCCGTCGGCGTTGCAATATGCGCAGAAGGCTTATGATCTCTCACCCCAGAATCCTGCCGTGCTCGATACCTTGGGTATGGTGCTGGTCGGACAGGGCGAAGCGCGCAAAGGTCTGCCGTATTTGGAACAGGCCATCAAAGCCGCGCCGTATACCGTGGAGTTGCGTTTCAATCGTGTGAAGGCGCTGGTCGCCGCCGGCGAAAAAGATAAGGCGCGAAACGAATTGCAGGAATTGGCGAAGCACGATAGCGGCAAGGTGAAAGAAGCCGCCCAAGACATGCTTAAGACGCTCTGATGCGCGGCGAATGAATTTTGAATCGGAAGGAAAG
>DATEEW010000318.1:0-3633 GCA_035280965.1 Burkholderiales bacterium | reverse complement strand
CGATACGCGCGGGCGCGGCGAGTGCCCCTGATTTCAAAGCGACGGGCGTTTGAACAGAAGCGCAAGCAGAGAGAAACAAGGTGAAGACGAGCCACGGGACAGCGCGAGGAAATTTCATTCCTTGTTTTCGCTTTCGAGCGGGTTCGGTACACCCTGGAGTCCAAGATCGAGGTGGTGCGGCTCGTACGCAGCGGCCGGAGCGTAGCGACGGGCGTAAAAAGGAGTGCTTGCCGCATAAGTATCCGCGATTTCGATTATTGCGTCGACGGCTTCACGCCGGGCTATGACCGCGACCCGCTTGGGTGCGTGGACTGGCGCCTACAATCAGGACGGGCATCGGGTCTCAAGCGTCATGGACCCCGATGGCCGACCGCGCTTTATCACCGACCCGAATAACAACACGGTCACCTATCTTTATCACGGCGCGAACAAGCAAGGGCGCCTAGTGGTGGATGCTCGAGTACAACAAAGAACGTCCACACGATTCGCTTGGCGACGTCACGCCGCAGGAATTCAAAGACCAAGCCGCCAAAAACTCTACTCTAGAAATGTGTACTTGATGGGGAAGCTTAGGTACGCCCGCCGCAATGAAAAAGGCCCGCGATTGCGCGGGCCTTTTTTCTGATCGGTTGCAGCTTAACCGCGAAGTTTAACGACCAACAACACTACCAGCGCGACGGTCAGAACGACCAAATAAATATCTAACCAAGACATCGACTTCCTCCCCTGTCGGCCCGTTTCGGCGAACCTACACTGCCTACTTTAGCTTAACGGATTCAAATTGTATGTAAAGGCGGCGCTTGCGGGCCATTCTCATATCGGTTATGAAGGCGGCATAAGAGTTAAAAAATTCTTTCCATGGAGGGATCGCGTGACGACATTTGCACAGCGCGCCTGTCTTGGCCTGCTATTGCTGTTTTGTTTTCATTCCGCGCCTGCCCTGGCTCAATGGAAAGCGGATAAACCCATACGCATTATCGTGCCTTGGTCCGCGGGCGGTTCCACGGATCAGACGACCCGTGTTCTTGCGGCCGAGCTCGAGAAAGCGCTCGGTCAGCCGATTACAGTGCTCAATCAGCCGGGCGCTTCGGGGTCGATCGGCACGCAGAATGTGTTGGATGCACCACGCGATGGCTATACCTTCGCCGCGGGCGCGGCCAAAGACCTTGGCGTGTACAAACTCCTGGGCATGCTGGATACCAGGATCCAAGATTGGCACCTCTATCTCGCGGTCGCCCATGTTGCGGTCGTGTCCGTCAATGCCAAGCTGCCTTACCGTAACATGGGCGAACTGTTGAAAGCGATGCGTGCGCGACCGGGCGAATTCCGCGTTGCCACCGCAGGCATCAACTCCAGCGGACATTCGGCGATGCAGGCAATCGCGCGCATTGCCCAGGTTCAAGTGCAGCAATTGAGTTACGACGGCGGCCGCACTGCCGTGTTGGCCACGGTTGCGGGCGATGCGGATGTCACGACCCAACTCGCGGCGGACCAGATCAGCTACTTCAAGGCCGGAAGCTTGCGTCCCCTTGCAGTAGTTAGCCAGTTTCCCCTGCAAATCGAAGGTTATGGACAGATCGAGCCCTTGGCCAAGACCTTGTCCGGGTTCAGCGATCCACCCAATTACTTTGGCTTGTTTATCCCCAAGGGCGTTCCGCCTCGAATGATCGCAGCGCTCGATCGTGTTTGGGACGAAAAAATCGCCCGGTCCAAAGACTTGCAGGATTACGCGACCAAACACGGCGCGATGTTTGCACCTTCACGCGGCGATATGGCATTAGCCCAAGCCATGCCCGCGGTCCGGGCCTACGCCTGGGCGCAGCATGCGGCGGGACGGACGAAAATGTCTCCGGCTAGCTTGGGCATTCCGGAACCGAAACCCTAGGACGGCAATCCTCAGGCGCACGAGCGAAAGGCTCGCACCCTATTCGCCGCTCAAGGTAAAATCGCCGGGTTCCGTAGCGCCATTCTCCGTCCCCTTCCGTATTTCAATAGGAGTTTTTCCATGAGCAAAAGTCTTGCAGCCGTGGCGAAGGCCATGTGCGCCGACGGCAAGGGCCTTCTCGCGGCCGATGAATCGACCGGCACCATCGAGAAGCGTTTTAAAACGATCAGCGTCGAAAACGTCGAACCCAATCGTCGCGCCTATCGCGACATGCTGTTCACCGCCAAGGGACTCGGCGAATACATCAGCGGCGTGATCTTCTTCGACGAAACCATCCGCCAGAGCGCGCTAGACGGCACGCCCTTCCCCAAACTGCTGGACAAGCTCGGCATCATCCCGGGCATCAAGCTCGACGCCGGCGCCAAGCCCATGGCGAAATGCCCCGGTGAAACCATCACCGAAGGCCTCGACGGCCTGGCCAAACGTGTCGACGAGTACGTGAAACTGGGCGCCAAGTTCGCCAAGTGGCGCGCCGTCATCAATATCGGTAAAGACATTCCCTCCGCCACATGCATCTGGGCGAATGCGCACGCGCTGGCTCGCTATGCAGCCATTTGCCAGGAAGGTGGCTTGGTACCGATTGTCGAACCCGAAGTACTGATGGACGGCGATCACAACATCGATCGTTGCGAGGAAGTGACCGAGTGGACGCTGTCCGCGGTTTTCGATTCCCTCTACAACCAGCGTGTCGTACTCGAAGACATGGTGTTGAAGCCTTCGATGGTGATTTCCGGTGCGTCGTGCAAGCAGCAGGCGAGCCCGCAAGAAGTCGCCGAGCGCACGCTCAAAGTGCTGAGACGCACCGTGCCTTCGGCCGTGCCCGGCATTGCCTTCCTCTCCGGCGGCCAGAGCGATGAACTTGCTACGCTGCATCTGGATTTGATGAACAAGATCGGCGGCAATCCCTGGGATCTGACCTATTCCTACGGCCGTGCGCTGCAGGCCGCGCCACTGAAAGCATGGCGCGGTGCGAGCAATAACGTGGCGGCCGGCCAAGCCGCGCTGCTGCATCGTTCGCGCATGAATACCCTCGCTGCCAAAGGTCAATACAAATCGGCGTTGGAAAAACAAGCCGCTTGAAGCGGTGTTTCAGAAGGGACCGGCATGGTTGCCGGTCCTTTTTCATTTAAGGTTCAATCGATGTCTTCGTTGCTGCAATCCAATCTGAAAAGCCTGCCCTTCCTGCATCGAGGGAAGGTGCGCGATCTTTACGCAGTCGGCGAAGACAAACTGCTGGTGATTCAAACCGATCGCCTTTCGGCTTTCGACGTGATTCTGCCGCAGCCGATCCCGGCCAAAGGAAAAGTGCTCACCGCGATGTCGAACTTCTGGTTCAACAAGCTTGCGCACATCATTCCCAATCACATGTTGGACATCGACCAGATCACGCTTGTCTCGCCCGAAGAGCGTGATCAAGTGGCAGGGCGCGCGATCGTAGTCAAACGCATGCGGCCCTTGATGATCGAAGCAGTGGCGCGCGGCTATATCATCGGATCGGGCTGGAAGGATTATCAAAAGACGGGAGCCATTTGCGGCGTCACGTTGCCGCCGGGTCTGCGTGAAGCCGAAAAACTTCCGGAGCCCTTGTTCACGCCCGCGACGAAGGCGCCTGCCGGTCAGCACGACGAAAACATCTCCTACGAACAGGCGTCACAAATCGTAGGAGAGAAATACGCAAGCACGGTGCG
>DATEEW010000317.1:0-2983 GCA_035280965.1 Burkholderiales bacterium | reverse complement strand
TCATTTGAGAATCTGCCCCTGTTTACGCTTGAAACCGGAACCACCGCGCGCACGCCGCGCTTCTTTCGGATCGATAATCAAGGGCCGATAAATTTCCACCCTATCCCCTTCTTGCAGCACCGTATCCAGCATGACCAACTTTGCAAAAATGCCAACGCGGTTTGTTTCTAAGTCCAGATTTGGAAAGGCCTGCAGCACGCCGCTTGCGCGAATGGCCTCTTCCACGGTACTGCCTTGCGGGAGCCGCAATACATAGCGCGCTTGGCTTGCCGCTTCCGCATACAACACTTCGACGCGGATCATTCGCCCGTTTGCACGGCTTCGGCCCGCGCAACGAATGCATCGACCAAGGTATTGGCGATGTGATGAAACACCGGGCCGACCAAACGCTCCAATAGCCCGTTCGCCATTTCATAAGTCAAACGCAACTCCACTTTGCTGGCGCCCTCGCTCAGTGCCATGAAGCGCCATTCTCCATGCAAATGCTTGAAAGGCCCGTGGACGAGTCGCATCACAATGGCGCTATGTGGTTGCTTGAAATTTTCAGTGGTGAAATTCTGATGCACGCCATGGTAGGCGATATGAATCGCGGCCACAGTGACGTTATCGTCGCGCTTGTGGACTTCTGTAGCGCTGCACCAGGGTAGAAAAAGCGGATAGGACTCGATGTCTTCCACCAGGGCGTACATATCGGAAGCGCTGTAATGAACCAGCGCCGCCCGCTCAACGGTCTTCATGCTTTAGAATGCCTGTTCAACCCTAGATTCCCGCCATGAGCATCGCCGAAAACCGCAAAGCCTTTCACGACTATTTCATCGAAGAACGCATCGAAGCCGGCATCGTTCTTGAAGGATGGGAAGTCAAAGCGATTCGTGCCGGTCGCGCGAACTTGAAAGAGGCCTATGTGGTGGTGCGTGGTGAGGAGGTCTTTTTGCTCGGCTCGCATATGAGCCCGCTGCCAACCGCGTCCACGCATATCAACCCCGATCCGACGCGCACGCGCAAGCTGCTCTTGCATGCCGAGCAGATTCAAAAATTGATCGGCAAGGTGGATCGCGCGGGCTACACCATGGTGCCGCTGAATCTGCATTACAGCAAAGGTCGCATCAAGCTGGAAGTAGGTCTTGCGCGCGGCAAGAAACAATACGACAAGCGCGAAGCGGAAAAACAACGCGAGTGGGATCGCGAAAAACAGCGCCTGCTGCGCGCGAAGGTTTGAGGCGTTCATTGTCGGCGCCGCACGTTTTCGAATAAACAAATCGCGGCCGCCGCCGCCACATTCAAGGACTCGGCCTGTCCGGGCATCGGGATGCGGACGCGCAGGTGCGCCCGTTGCGCCAATTCCGTCGAAAGTCCCGCACCTTCGTTGCCGAACATCCAAGCGACAGGGCTGTTCAATGGCGCCTCGAACAGGCTTTGCTTCGCTTGCAGATCAGTGGCGATGCATTGGCCCTTGAAGCGAGCGCTAAAAGCGCTCAAATCGCAGTCCTCAAACACCCGCAACGCAAAATGCGCCCCCATGCCGGCGCGCAAGGTTCTTGGTGACCATGCGAACACCGAGCCCTTGGAAAGTAGAACTTGTTCGATCCCCGCAGCAGCCGCGCTGCGAAGAATGGAGCCCAAATTGCCCGGATCCTGAACAGTCTCAAGCAACACGCTATCGACATCGATTGCCGGCTCCGCGGTGGGCTTTGGCGTATCGACCAGCGCCATAATGCCCGTAGGGGTAGTGACTGCCGCGATATCGTGAAACAAAGGATCGCTGAGTTGCACGCGTTGTCGTGCATCGATCCGTTCGAAAAGCCTTTGGAGCTCGGGCCGCTTGGCGCCGGTCTCGCTGAGAACCAGCGCCTCGATCGCATGACCGGCCGCGCTAAAGCTTTCGATCAGGTGTGCCCCGTCCAGAAGCGTAGCGCTCTGTTTGCGACGTTCGGGCGCTGACTTGCTGAGTTTCAGCAAAGTCTTGAACAAGGGATTGTCGCGCGACTGGATGAACTTCGATGCCGGCATGTACTACTCGAACAAAGGCTCTTGAACCGGGTCGAGTCCGAGGACCGCCCGCACCGGCGCGAAAGTGCGGCGATGAATTTCGCAGTGACCGTGAGCGCGCAACGCTGCCATATGCTCAGGCGTCGGATAGCCCTTGTGCTGCGCGAAACCATAAAGGGGATAAAGATCGTGCCAGCGCTGCATTTCCGCGTCGCGCTCGGTCTTCGCCAGAATGGAGGCAGCACCGATGGCACGTATTTTCGCATCGCCGCCGACGATCGCCCGAGTAGGCAAGGTCAACTCGGGACAGCGATTGCCATCGATGAGCACTTCGTGCGGCAAAGTTTGCAAGGCCTGCACTGCGCGCTGCATAGCCAACATCGTCGCACGCAAAATATTGTAGGTATCAATTTCTTCAACTGAGGCGCTTGCCACCGCCCAGGCCAAGGCTCGATCTTTGATGCGCGGCGCGAGCTCATTGCGACGTTCTTCGCTCAACACTTTGGAATCGTCGATACCGCGGATCCGTCGCGCCGGATCGAGAATGACGGCAGCTGCGTAGACCGGTCCGGCAAGCGGACCACGCCCCGCTTCATCCACTCCGCACACTAGACGCAAGGGGTGGAAGGCTTTCATTCAAGCGCGCCCTTCGATCAATGGCATCAAGGCCTCCGCCGCGCGGTCGGCTGCGTCGCGACGCATCAAGCGATGAACGGCAGAGAAATGCTCACTGACTTTAAGACGTACGTTCGTGTCCTGCAACAGATTCAGGGCTGCTTGCGCCAGGTTCGCCGGCGTCATTTCGTCCTGTATGAATTCGGGCACCACCCAGCGATCGGCAAGAATGTTGGGGAGCCCGATATATTTGACCCGAATCACGCGTTTGGCGATGGCATAAGACAGCGGCGCAACGCGGTAGGCGACGATCATCGGGCAGCGCAACAAGGCCGCCTCAAGCGTGACCGTTCCGCTGGTCGCAATCGCAATATCGCTG
>DATEEW010000316.1:0-6763 GCA_035280965.1 Burkholderiales bacterium | reverse complement strand
GAACGCGTTTTCGTTCGAGTCCACTTCGTGGTACGAACCGTCGAACAAGGTCACTTTCACGTCGACAATCGGGAAACCGGCGAGCACGCCGTTCGGCAGCGTTTCATTCAAACCGCGCTGAACCGCGGGAATGAATTCGCGCGGTACAGAACCGCCTTTGATCATGTCGACAAATTCGAAGCCTTTACCGACTTCGTTCGGTTCGACCTTGAGCCACACGTGGCCGTACTGACCGCGGCCACCGGACTGTTTGACGAACTTGCCTTCGACCGCATCGCATGCCTTGCGAATCGTTTCGCGGTAAGCCACTTGCGGCGCGCCGACGTTCGCTTCCACGCCGAATTCGCGCTTCATGCGATCGACAATAATTTCCAAATGCAATTCGCCCATACCGGAAATGATGGTCTGGCCGGATTCTTCGTCGGTACGCACGCGGAAAGAAGGATCTTCCTGGGCCAGACGATTGAGCGCGAGGCCCATCTTCTCTTGGTCGACCTTGGTCTTCGGCTCGACGGCGACGTGAATTACCGGCTCCGGGAATTCCATTCTTTCCAGAATGATCGGCTTATCCGGCGTGCACAGCGTCTCACCCGTGGTCGCGTCTTTCAAACCGACGGCCGCGGCGATATCGCCGGCGAAGACTTCTTTAATTTCTTCGCGCTGGTTCGCATGCATCAACAAGATCCGGCCGATGCGCTCTTTCTTGCCGCGGATTGAGTTGTAAATCGTATCGCCCGACTTCAGCACGCCTGAATAGACGCGGAAGAAGGTCAACTGGCCGACGAACGGGTCGGTCATGATCTTGAACGCAAGCGCGGCGAAAGGCTCAGTGTCGGCGGCGCTGCGCGTGTCGTCATCGCCATTCTCTTTACTGCCGTGTACGGGCGGAATATCGATGGGCGCGGGCATGTAATCGATGACCGCATCCAGCATCGCCTGGACACCTTTGTTCTTGAACGCCGAGCCGCAGAGCATCGGGACGATTTCGCCCGCGATAGTCCGCTGACGCAGCGCTTTCTTGATGTCGGCTTCAGACAGCTCGCCGCCTTCAAGATATTTGTTCATTAGTTCTTCATTGGCCTCGGCGGCGGCTTCGATCATTTTCTCGCGCCATTCCTGGGCGGTTTCTTTCAGCTCGGCCGGAATATCGCGCAGCTCGAATTTCATGCCCTGGCTGCTATCGTCCCAGAACACGGCTTTCATTCGCACCAAGTCGACGATGCCTTGGAAGTGTTCTTCCGCGCCGATCGGGATCTGAATCGCAATGGGATTGGCCTTCAAGCGCGTGCGCATCTGATCGTGCACTTTGAAAAAATTCGCGCCCGTGCGATCCATCTTGTTCACGAAAGCCAGACGGGGCACTTTGTATTTGTTCGCTTGACGCCAAACGGTTTCGGACTGGGGCTGTACGCCACCTACAGCGCAGTACACCATGCAAGCGCCATCAAGCACGCGCATGGAACGCTCCACCTCAATCGTGAAGTCCACGTGGCCGGGGGTGTCGATGATGTTGATGCGGTGCTCGGGATAGTTGCTGTCCATCCCTTTCCAGAAGCAGGTCGTCGCAGCCGAAGTAATCGTGATGCCGCGCTCGCGTTCCTGCTCCATGAAATCCATGACGGCCGCGCCGTCGTGCACTTCACCGATCTTGTGCGACACACCGGTGTAGAACAGGATGCGTTCGGTGGTCGTGGTCTTACCCGCGTCAATATGCGCGCTGATGCCGATGTTGCGATAACGGTCGATTGGGGTCTTGCGTGCCACGATTTTGCTGCCTTAGAAAACGTCTTACAAAACATGAGGGGGCAGACAGCGTCCGCCCCCGAATTAGCATGCGCGCAGATTAGAAGCGGTAGTGCGCGAAAGCCTTGTTCGCTTCCGCCATGCGATGAACCTCGTCGCGCTTTTTCATCGCACCGCCACGGCCTTCGGCCGCTTCGAGCAGTTCGCCCGCGAGCCGTTGGCCCATGGACTTTTCCGAACGCTTAACCGCCGCCTCGCGCAACCAACGCATGGACAGGGCCGCGCGACGTGCAGGTCTGACCTCGACCGGCACTTGATAGTTCGCACCACCGACGCGACGGCTTTTCACTTCCACCATCGGGCGCACGTTCTGAATCGCCTGCGTGAACACTTCCAGCGGCTCTTTGCCGGAACGCTGTTTGATAATGTCGAAAGCGCCATAAATGATGCCTTCGGCAACCGACTTCTTGCCGGAAATCATTAGCACATTGACGAACTTGGAAACCTCGACGTTGGAAAACTTCGGGTCCGGCAGAATCTCGCGTTTGGGTACTTCGCGACGGCGTGGCATGTTGAGTCCTTAGTCTTACCGGCTGCTTAAGCAGCCTTGGGGCGCTTGGCGCCGTATTTGGAACGAGACTGCTTGCGGTCTTTGACGCCCTGGGTGTCCAAGCTGCCGCGCACGATGTGATAGCGCACACCGGGCAAATCCTTGACCCGGCCGCCGCGAATCAGCACCACCGAGTGCTCCTGCAGATTGTGGCCTTCGCCACCAATGTAGCTAATCACCTCGAAGCCGTTGGTCAAACGGACTTTGGCGACTTTACGCAGCGCAGAGTTCGGCTTTTTCGGGGTCGTCGTATAGACGCGGGTGCACACACCGCGTTTGGCGGGCGAACCGCCTAGGGCGGGCACCTTGCTTTTGGACGGCTCTTGCTCCCGGCCCTTACGCACTAACTGACTGATCGTCGGCATTTATTTTAGACTTCCAGAAAAAACGGGGGCGGCGATAGCCACCCCGGGTAGAAAGACGCGGGATTATAAAGAAGTGCCCCTAGACCGGTCAACAACTTCCCGGCTTTTCCTTGTGTTTTGCGGTCCTTAAAGACATCCGGTACAAACAAACGGGGTCGCCGTAGCGACCCCGTTTTGGACCAATACGTCTGATTCGGCTTCTTAGACCTGTTCTTCGGCGGGGTTGGACGTCGCTTCCGGCGTTTCACTCACATCTTCGAACAGCGCTTCGGCAGGCGGTATCTTGCGGGCGTTGTGATAGGCCAAGCCGGTACCGGCCGGGATCAAGCGGCCAACAATGACGTTTTCCTTCAGGCCACGGAGATCGTCCTTCTTGCCCATGATCGCCGCTTCGGTAAGCACGCGCGTGGTTTCCTGGAAGGAAGCTGCGGAAATGAAGGAATCGGTCGACAGCGAAGCCTTGGTAATACCCAGCAGCATGTGCTGGTAGGTCGCCGGTTTTTTGCCTTCGGCTTCGACCGCCTCGTTCTCGGTAAGCAGATCGGCACGCTCGACTTGTTCACCCGGAATGAACTTGGTGTCGCCCGCGTCCTCGATCTGGATACGACGCAGCATCTGACGCACGATGACTTCGATGTGCTTGTCGTTGATGCGCACACCCTGCAGACGATACACGTCCTGGACTTCGTCGGTGATGTAACGCGACAGCGCTTCGACGCCCTGCAAACGGAGGATGTCATGCGGATCGGCCGGACCGTCGACGATGAATTCGCCTTTGTTCACGACTTGACCATCGTGCACCATGACGTGTTTGTCTTTAGGAATCAGGAACTCATGGGCGATTCCGTCCATGTCCGTAATCACCAGGCGCTGTTTGCCCTTGGTGTCCTTGCCGAAGGACACGGTACCCGTAACTTCTGCCAATAGGCCGGCATCTTTCGGGGAACGTGCTTCGAACAGCTCGGCCACGCGCGGCAAACCGCCCGTAATGTCGCGGGTTTTGGACGTCTCTTGTGGAATACGCGCCAGCACTTCACCCACCAGCGCCTGCTGACCGTCCTTTACCGTAATGATCGAGCCCACCTGGAAGGTGATATTGACCGAGTGATCGGTGCCGGCGATTTTCACTTCTTCGCCTTTTTCGTTCAGCAGTTTCACCTGCGGACGCACACCTTTTCCGGCCGTGCTGCGGCGTTTCGGATCGATAACGACCAGGGTCGAAAGACCTGTGATTTCGTCGATCTGTTTCGCCACGGTCGTGCCTTCTTCGACGTTTTCGAACTTCACCGTGCCGGCATATTCGGTAATGATCGGACGGGTATGCGGATCCCAGGTGCCCAGGACCATACCCGCACGAACGGCTTTACCGTCATCGACCAGCAAGGTTGCGCCATAAGGAATCTTGTGGCGTTCGCGCTCGCGGCCGTTATCGTCGGTAATCAGCACTTCGCCGGTCCGCGCGATGACAACTTTCTCACCCTTCGCATTCGTGACATAGCGTATCTGCGCCGTGAAACGCGCGACGCCGTTCGACTTCGACTCCACTTGACTCGCCACAGCAGTACGCGATGCCGCGCCGCCGATGTGGAAAGTCCGCATGGTGAGCTGCGTGCCCGGTTCGCCAATGGATTGAGCGGCAATTACCCCGACCGCCTCGCCAATGTTTACGATAGTGCCCCGGCCCAGATCGCGGCCGTAGCACATGGCGCACAAGCCCCAACGCGTGTCGCAATTCATCGGTGTGCGTACTTTGACTTCGTCGATGCCTAGCGCTTCGATGGTGTCGACTTCATCTTCGTTCAGCAACGTGCCGGACGGATACAACACATCCTGCGTTTCCGGGTGATAGACATCCGCAACCGTGGTGCGGCCGAGAATGCGCTCGCGCAAGGCTTCGACGACTTCGCCGCCTTCGACCAACGCTTTCATCGCCACGCCGTTCTCGGTACCGCAATTGTCTTCGGTCACGACCAGATCCTGCGTCACGTCCACCAGGCGACGCGTCAGATAACCGGAGTTCGCGGTTTTCAACGCGGTATCGGCCAGGCCTTTACGCGCGCCGTGCGTGGAAATGAAGTACTGAATCACGTTCAGGCCTTCGCGGAAGTTCGCCTTGATCGGCGTTTCGATAATCGAACCATCCGGCTTGGCCATCAGACCCCGCATCCCGGCGAGCTGACGAATCTGCGCAGCCGAACCGCGCGCGCCCGAGTCCGCCATCATGTAGATGGAGTTGAAGGACTCCTGCTTCACCGTCTTACCGGTGCGGTCTTGCACTTGCTGATTCGACAACTGATCCATCATCGCCTTGGCGACTTGATCGCCGGCGCGACCCCAGATGTCGACCACTTTGTTATAGCGCTCGCCGGAAGTCACCAGACCCGAGGTGTATTGCTCCTGGATCTCTTGTACTTCGGTTTCGGCTTCTTCGATCAGCTTGTGCTTCTCGTTAGGCACGAGCATGTCATCGACGCAAATCGATATACCGGCGCGCGTCGCGATGGTGAAGCCCGATTGCATCAGCTTGTCGGCGAAGATGACCGTTTCGCGCAAACCGCAACGACGGAAGGACGCGTTGATCAGCTTGGAGATTTCTTTTTTCTTCAGCGCCTTGTTGATGAACTCGAATGGCAGTCCGGGCGGCAAAATTTCCGACAGCAGCGCACGACCCACCGTCGTGTTGTAGCGCGTGACTTTGCTACTGCGTTCGCCGGTTTTTTCGTCGATCACGGTTTCGCGAATGCGCACGGCAACTCTGGTGTGAATTTCCACCTTGCCCATATCGTAGGCGCGCTGCGCTTCCACCACATCGGAGAAGATCATGCCGTCGCCGGTGCCGTTCACTTTTTCGCGGGTGGCGTAGTACAAGCCCAGCACGATGTCTTGCGAAGGAACGATGATCGGCTCACCGTTCGCAGGCGACAGCACGTTGTTCGAAGCGAGCATAAGCGTGCGCGCTTCCATCTGTGCTTCGAGCGACAGCGGAACGTGGACAGCCATTTGGTCGCCGTCAAAGTCGGCGTTGAACGCTGCGCAGACGAGCGGGTGCAACTGAATCGCCTTACCTTCGATCAACACAGGTTCGAAGGCTTGGATGCCCAGGCGGTGCAACGTTGGCGCGCGGTTCAGCATAACCGGATGCTCGCGGATCACCTCTTCGAGAATGTCCCACACCACCGGCGTTTCGGCTTCGACTTCGCGCTTGGCAGCCTTGATGGTCGTGGCGATACCTTGCATTTCCAGTTTGTGGAAGATGAAGGGCTTGAACAGTTCAAGCGCCATTTTCTTCGGCAAACCGCACTGATGCAGTTTGAGCTGCGGACCGACCACGATGACGGAACGACCCGAGTAGTCGACGCGCTTGCCCAGCAGGTTCTGACGGAAACGACCGCCCTTACCCTTGATCATGTCGGCTAGCGATTTCAACGGACGCTTATTCGCACCGGTCATCGCTTTGCCGCGACGGCCGTTATCCAGTAGCGAGTCCACCGCTTCCTGCAACATGCGTTTCTCGTTGCGCACGATGATTTCAGGCGCCTTCAATTCAAGCAGACGCTTCAGGCGGTTGTTACGGTTGATCACGCGACGATATAAATCGTTCAGATCGGAAGTGGCGAAACGACCGCCGTCCAGCGGGACGAGCGGACGCAATTCCGGCGGCAGCACCGGCAGCACTTCCATAATCATCCAGTCGGGTTTGATACCCGATTTCTGGAAGCCTTCCAGCACCTTCAGGCGCTTGGCGATTTTTTTGATTTTTGTATCGGAACTGGTCGCTTCGAGGTCTTTGCGCAACTGTTCGATTTCATGCGGCGAATCGAGCGAGCGCAGCAATTCCCGAATGCCTTCCGCGCCCATCAGGGCTTGAAAATCATCGCCGAACTCTTCTACCTTCGCGAGGTAATCGTCTTCGGTCAGCAGTTGGCAGCGCTTCAATGGCGTCATGCCTGGATCGGTGACCACGAACGCTTCAAAATACAGAACACGCTCGATATCGCGCAGCGTCATGTCGAGCACGAGGCCCAGACGCGAAGGCAGCGATTTC
>DATEEW010000315.1:0-20110 GCA_035280965.1 Burkholderiales bacterium | reverse complement strand
AAACGCTGGCACGAGGTGCTGCGCAACTTCATGGGCGATAAGCAGCCGCGACATGGTGCAATCTGGATGCTCTACTATCCCAACGTCATGCTGGAGTGGTATCCGCATGTGCTGGTCGTGAGCACGCTCATCCCGCGCTCGCCGCAACACACGACCAACATCGTGGAGTTCTACTACCCCGAGGAAATAGCGCTATTCGAACGCGAGTTCGTGGAGGCGCAGCAGGCCGCTTATATGGAAACCGCGGTGGAGGACGACGAAATCGCGGTCCGCATGGATCGCGGTCGCCGCGCGCTCTATGAAATGGGACAAGACGACGCCGGTCCTTATCAAAGCCCGATGGAAGATGGCATGCTGCATTTTCACGAATACATCCGCGGGAAACTCGGCCAGAAAATGGGCTGGCACGTCGCGAAATCGTGAGCTACACCACCCTGGTTGATACGGACACGCTCGCCGCGCACCTGCGCGACGAGCGCTGGGTGCTCATCGATTGCCGGCATGATCTGGGCAACCCGGATGCGGGTCGCAAGTCCTACGACGCTGGCCACATCCCCGGCGCGCATTTCATGCGCCTGGACGTTGATTTGTCGAGCCCGTCTAACGGTCGCAACGGTCGTCATCCACTACCCGATCCGCAAGTGCTGGCCAAACGTCTCGGCGAACTGGGAATCACGAAGGGCGTTCAAGTGGTCGCGTACGACGATCAAGGTGGCATGTTCGCCGCGCGGCTATGGTGGCTCTTGAATTGGCTCGGGCATTCGACAGTAGCGCTGCTCAATGGCGGACTGAGTCAATGGCTTAAAGAAGCGCGCCCCTTGAGCAGCGAGACTCCTTCCCCGCAGCCGGCTGTGTTCAATGTTGAATCACGTTCTATCGGGGTATCGGTGAGCGAAGTGCTGGAAAGCTTGCGCACCAACCGAGCGTTGATCGTCGATGCGCGCTCAGCCGACCGTTATCGCGGCGAAAACGAAACGATGGATCCGATAGGCGGGCATATTCCAGGCGCGCTCAATCGCTTCTTTAAAAACAATCTGGACGCGCAGGGGCGATTCAAGTCTGCCGAGATATTACGCGCCGAGTGGGAAGCGCTGCTTCAGCACACCTTGCCCGAGCAAGTCGTGCATCAATGCGGGTCTGGAATCACCGCCTGCCACAATGCCTTGGCGATGGAAATCGCCGGCCTACGCGGCAGTCGGCTGTACCCGGGTTCGTGGAGCGAGTGGTGCACGGACTCCACGCGGCCCGTGGCGCGCGGCCCAACCCCATCGGGAACATGAACGGGGTTTGGGCCGACCTCCTGCTCGCGCTGCATTTCGGCTTTGTCGCCTTCGTAGTGGGGGGTCTCTTATTCATCCTCGTTGGCGCACTGCTGGACTGGCAATGGATCCGTAATCCGCTTTTTCGATATGCGCACCTGGCGGCGATCGTCTTCGTCGCAGCGGAGGCCTTGGTGGGCATGGCCTGTCCGTTGACCGTCTGGGAAGACCGTTTGCGCGGGACAGCTACCGACCAAAGTTTTATAGAGCGGTGGCTCGGACGCGCGTTGTATTACGATTTCCCCGCCTGGGTATTCACCCTCGCGTATGTGAGCTTTGCCGCGCTGGTCGCTTACGTTTTGTGGCGGATTCCCCCGCGTCCCCGCTCAAAGCCGCTATGATGGGCCATCGCTGCGAATGCTTCACGACATTGCCGACATACTAGAGCGCTCCATAATAAAGCCCTGTCGAGACGGATCTACATGCATGCCTACATTACAAATGAGCTGAGCCTCGAATTTCCGCTTAACAAGAAACTCGGCGAGACAGATGCATGCGCGTATTAGTTATTGAAGAATCCGCCGACGCGGGCATGCGTATCGAAAAAGCCCTACGGCACGCGATGCCGGATGTGACTGTATTTTTGTGGAATCCCTTGCAACTCGGGGCGCCCCCGGAAAACTTCGATTGGGCGCGCCACGACTGCCTCCTTTTGGCCGACACGCCGCTCAATGGCATGGACGCCATCGAGTGGTTACGCGAATACCATCGCGTCCCGAACTTTCCTCCTACGATCATTCTCGCGGATAGCGGCAGTGAAGAGCGCGCCGTGCGCGCCGTGCGCGCGGGCGCTTTCGACTATTTGCGCAAAAACGAAGTAACTCCGATAAAGGTGGCGATGACCATTCGCGAATCGCAACTAGAGAGCACGCGCGCGCCGCGTCAAGATATGACGCAACCGATGCGACTCGATCATATCGGGCAAGCGCCCGACCCCACGGTGATCGTTCCCGGTTATCGCATTCTGCGCAAAATCGGCCAAGGCGGAATGTCCACGGTATTTTTGGCGACGCGTGAAAGCGATCAGCAACAGCTCGTACTGAAAGTCCTGGATCAACGCATGCGCGACGACACCCACTTCCGCGCCAGACTGGAACGCGAGTATCGAATCATCAGCCGCATTCGCAACGAACACGTCGCCCATATCTACGATCAAGGCTTCGGCGGCGAACAAGCCTATATCGCCATGGAATATTTTCCCGGCGGCGATTTGCAGCAACGCATCCGCGCGGGCATGAGTTCGATGGCCGCCTTGAAAGTACTGATCCAAATCGCCGCGGCCCTCGATGCGGTGCATTCGGCCGACATCGTCCATCGCGACCTGAAACCGCATAACATCATGTTCCGCGCCAACAATCGACTCGCCATTTTGGACTTCGGGCTCGCACGCGAGCTCGATGCCAAGTCCACGCTGACGCAAAAAGGCATGGTGATGGCAACGCCGTTGTACATGAGTCCGGAGCAATGCGTGGGACAGCCGCACGATCCGCGTGGGGACCTGTATAGCACCGGTGTCATCTTGTATGAAATGCTGACCGGCAAGCACCTATACACGGGCGACAATGCGTCGCAGCTGGCCTATCAGCATGTGCATGCACCCATTCCACAATTACCTGGCCGACACGTCGGTTATCAACCATTATTAGAACGTCTGGTGGCAAAAAATCCCGCCGACCGATTTCAAAACGCGCGCGAACTGTATAACTTCATCGTCCACTAAGCCCTAAAAAGGTTCTGATGAAGGTTTATCAATGAATCACGTCGCCGCGTTAAAGCGTCCAAGGCGTTGATTCACTTTGTCCTCGCTCGTACAGCTGCGCGCACTCGCGATCATCCTCGGCACTTAATCAGACATTCCCTAAGCGATTAAGACGGCAGCGGGTAAACACTCGACTCGACAACGTCCTCGGCACCTACGCTCAACGCTAATCTCACCTCAACGTCATGCGCTTGCCTGTCGTCCACCAGGACGATGTGGCCGTCCAAGTGCGTGACACCATCGACAATAATGTCAGGGACGAAGCGTTCATTATTCTCCGCCTGCCGAATCACATTGATGTGGTAGATCGTTTCGCAGTAGCGGTAATGGATTTTGAACCCGCACCATTCGGTCGGAATGCAAGGACGAATAAATAAGCGATTTCCTTCGAGGCGCAGCCCTAGAAGCGATTCCAGAATCAAGCGATACATCCATCCGGCGGAGCCGGTGTACCAACTCCAGCCACCGCGACCGGTGTGCGGCGCGACCCCATAGACGTCCGCACACACGACATAAGGCTCCGCTTTGTAAGTTGCAACGCCTGCGCGGGAGGAAGCATGGTTGACGGGATTGATCATGGCGAACAGCTGCCAAGCGCGCTCTGCATCGCCCAAGGCGGCGAAAGCCATCGTCGTCCAGATCGCCGCGTGGGTGTACTGTCCGCCGTTTTCGCGTACGCCCGGCACATAACCGCGAATATAGCCGGGATAAAGATTCGACTTATCGAAAGGCGGATGCAGGAGTTGAACGATCCGATCGTCGGGACGCACGAGTCGCTCATACACGGCATCCATAGCAGCGCGCGACCGCGCTTCGTCCCGAGCCGGCGCCAGCACCGACCAGCTCTGCGAAATCGAGTCGATTTGGCATTCTTCGTTCCCCGCCGAGCCCAAGGGCGTGCCGTCGTCGAAATAGGCGCGGCGATACCATGCACCGTCCCAAGCATTGCTTTCGATGTTCCGCCGTAGGCGGGCGCCTTCCTTCACGCAACGCGCCGAGAACGTTGCGTCGTTATGAAGGCGAGCGAGCGCGGCGAACTGCTCCAGCACGTCGCAGAGAAAGAATCCCAGCCACACGCTTTCGCCCTTCCCCTGGCTACCCACTCGGTCCATGCCGTCGTTCCAATCGCCCGTACCCATTAAGGGCAGACCGTGCACGCCGAAGCGTAACCCGTGCTCAATCGCCCGCACGCAATGCGCGTACAAGCTGCCGCTTTCCAATGCGCGAGCGGGCAGGTCGTAATACGAATCGTCCTCGCTGTTGACCGGTCGACCATCCAGGAATTGAATCTGCTCGTCGAGAACCGCGGTATCGCCCGTGGCGACCACGTACCGACATACGGCCAGCGGCAACCAGAGATAATCGTCCGAACAGCGTGTCCGCACGCCGCGACCTATCGGCGGATGCCACCAATGCTGCACATCGCCTTCACGATACTGGCGATCGGCGCAGCGCAGCAGCTGAGCGCGCAGCAGCGCAGGCTCGGTGTGCACCAAGGCCATACTGTCCTGCAGTTGATCGCGAAAACCAAAAGCGCCGCCCGATTGGTAGTAGCCGCTGCGTGCCCACATTCGACAAGCGATGGTCTGATACATCAGCCAGCCGTTCGCAAGGACATCGAGCGCGGGATCGGGCGTTTCGACTTGTACCGCACCGAGCGCGCGGCGCCAGTATTGATGAACGGCATCGAGGGCGACACGCGCTGTCGAATTGCCTTTGAAGCGCTGCACGAGATGCCGGGCGGATTGCGGATTCGCTGCATCCGCGTCATAGCCGACACCTAATCTGAAAACGATTTCGCGCTCTTGCCCGTCGGTCAATTCGAAAGGGATTTGGATTGCCGCGCAGGGATCGAGCGCCGCGCCCGCTTTGCCGGACAACCGCACATGTCGCATCGCCGCGGGATTGCGCAAGCTGCCGTTACGGCCGATGAAGCCGGTTCGATCGCAGCTAACACTGCGCACGGCTTCGTCGCAGTCCAGGAACGCGACCCGATCGGCGAATTCATTGCTGTACAGATTGCGCGCATACAGCGCGCCGCCGGCATCGACTTCCGTCGTGACCTGCATGGTTGTTTTGGGACGCAGATCGCCAAGCACCCATTCGACATACGCGGTTGCCGACAGCTTGCGCGTGCGGCCGGAGTCGTTGCGTATTTTCAGCACCGAGAATTTCACGGACGCGTCGAGCGCAACGTATATGGTCAGTTCGGAGTGAATGCCGTTTTCCACGTGTTCGAACACGCTATAGCCGAAACCGTGGCGGGTGATATAGGGCGTCTGTCCGCGGGCGGGCAATGGCGCAGGCGACCAAAAATATCCGCTCTCCTCGTCGCGCAAATAAAAAGCCTCGCCGCCCGGATCGCCGACCGGATCGTTGTGCCAAGGCGTCAGGCGAAACTCGTGCGCATTCTCGCACCAGGTGTAAGCCATACCGCTTTCCGAAATCACGGTGCCGAAACCCGGATTGGCGATCACATTCGCCCATGGCGCAGGCGTGGTCCGATCCGCAGCCGGCACAATGAGGTATTCGCGCCCATCGGCGCTGAACCCGCCAATGCCATTGAAGAAAGCTAATGACGCATGCAGTGCGATCGGATCGGAGGACGCGTCGCGCACATAAGTGCGCGTCGGCACCAGTCGCACCCCACGGCCCTCCGCACTGCCGCGAGTGGCGAGTTGCTCGCTCAATTTTCCTCGCGCGTCGGAGACGATCACTCGCGCGACCGATTGGAGCAGAATTCGATCCTCGTTGGAAATCTGCTCGACGGGGCGCACGAAAATACCGCCCGGCTTGTCGATCACACTGGCCTCGACGCCGGCGGCAATCAATCCCATGATTTGATCCTGCAAGACCTGGCGATAACCCGCGTGATCTTCGTTCCAGATCACCAGGTCCACAATCAATCCCTTCAAACGCCAGTACGCGCGCGCTTGCACCAACTGCCGCACCAAGTCAATGTTATCGACGCTGGCGATCTGCACCAGCACAATGGGCAAATCGCCGGAAATGGCATAGCCCCATAGCCCGGACTGACCGCGACGGTTGCTCGTAATGATGCCGGGGTTGGCGCGCAACGCGGCGTTGGCGTGAATGATCGAACCGGCCATACGCGCATAAAGCTGCGCATCGGCTTCGGTTGCGTTGATCTGCCGCAGCACCACCTGGCTGTGCGTCCAAGCCAGTTCGAACACACGGTCCGCGAGGCGCCGGTCGCGATATTTGTCGATCAAACTCAAGGCGACTTCGCGCGTCTCGGTCGCGCCCGAAACGATGTCGATCGTCGCCGTTTCCTCCGCCTCGAGGGTAATGCGATAACGAATCGCCACAATCGGATCGAGCACCGCCCCTTGGCTACCCGAAAGCTCCGCCGTCGCATCGATCATCGCGCGCGGCGCGGCGACCGTGTTGCCCCGACCGATGAAACGCATGCGGTCGGTTTCGTAAGAGACCTTTCCGACCTTCGCACCATGCACCGTCATGAGATGAAACATCCACGGAACGAGTTCGCTTTGCGAACGAGGCCGGCGCGTGCAAAGGATCGCGCCATGGTCTTCGACAATCTCGGTTTGCACAAACAAATTGCTGAAGGCCGGATGCGCCGCATCGGCGCCGGCCGGCGCCAATACCACTTCGGCGTAACTCGTCACATCGATACTGCGCCGTCGATTGGAGCGGTTGCTGATCCGAACGCGGCGAAGCTCGATATCGTCCTCGGGCGAGACGGCGATTTCGGTGTGCGTGTCGAAATGACGATCGCTGCGGCGGAATTCCGCGCGCCCTTCCGAAAAAATCGCTTCGAAGCGCTCCGCGCTTTTCCGAGTCGGCTGATGGGCGGCCGACCAGAAACCGTCGCTTTCGATATCGCGGATGTAGCAGAAGGTTCCCCAAGGATCGCAAGTGCCGTCTTCGCGCCAACGCGTGACATCCAGGTCTTTCCATCGACTGTAACCGCCGCCTGCATTGGTGACCATGACGTGATAACGGCCGTTCGACAGCAGTTGAACTTCCGGTACCGGCGTATCCGGCGTGTCGAACACGCGTATGGGCATCTCGGTTTCGTTCGAAGCCGTTTGCCCGCTCGACAACTCGCTATCGTGCACGTGGAAAATGCCGGTTTTTGGCACGCGCTCGTGCAAGAGCAACATGGTGGCCTGAAACAGCGGATCGGACTCGAACCTGCGTTGCATGGGTTGATCGTTCAACAAATAATTCAATGCAAGCAGGCTCATGCCTTGATGATGCGCCATGAAGGAACGTACCACCGCGCGCGATTCCCCCCGACGCTGACGACCCGGCGTGAAATCCACGGCTTCATAAAAACCGAATTTCCCGAGTAGCCCTTCGCCGGCGAGTTGTTGCAAGTTCTCGCACGCCTCTTCCGGCGCCACCATCAAAGCCATCGCGGAGGCATAAGGCGCGATCACCAAATCTTCCGCCAAGCCGCGTTTCAATCCCAGGCCCGGAACGCCGAATGCACGATACTGATAATTGGACTGCGCATCGACTGTGTTGTAACCCGATTCGGAAATGCCCCAAGCAACGCCGCGTTGTTTGCCGTACTCGATTTGTCTTTGTACCGCCGCGCGATTGCTTTGATCGAGCAAGCTGTTGTCGAAGGTCGGCATCACCAGCAGCGGCATCAGATATTCGAACATCGAGCCGCTCCAGGACACCAGCACCGGTTGACCGCCGCTGGAGGCCAACAAGCGACCCAGGGCGAACCAGTTTTCCTGCGGGATCTGTCCTTGAGCAATCGCCACGAAACTACTGAGACGCGCTTCCGAAGCGAGCAAATCGTAAAAACTTTTGTCGCGTCGCCGCTCATCGACGTTGTAGCCAATGGCCAGCAAGTGTCGCGTCTCGTCGTACAGAAAGCCGTGTTCCATTCGAGCGAACTCGGCAGTCTGCGCCGTCAATTCCTCGATGACCTGCAAGCGCTTGCGCGCATGCACACAACCTTCGATGACACTAGCCGCTCGCGTCCTGAGCCAGTCCTGCGCTTCGGGCGTCGCAGTCGATTCGAGTTGCTGCGCGAGTTTCGGTAACAAGGCGGCTTCGAAGGAAACGAGTTCTCGCAAAGTCGGGATAGCGGTCTCGATAGCGGCGCAACCCTGCGGCGGCGCAGGTTGCTGCAGCCATGGCGCGAGCAGGCTCAGCTCGGATACGATATTCAGACAATGACGCGCCAATGCGGCCGCCCAGACAGAACACTCGTTCTCGGGGTCCGTGCCGACAGCGGCGCTCAACTCCATGGCGAGCTTCGATAGATGTTGCACGCGCAGATAAGTGGCGCGGAGTTCGATCTGCGGCAGTCTGATCGCGCGATTCAATTCGTTTTTAAAGGCGTACAACAGGTCCGCCAGCGGTGGCTCGCGTGATTCGGCGAATTCAAGCAGAACGCCAAAGCTATCTCGCAGGCCCTCGAAGACTTGGGGATGCAGAATTTTCTCTTCCGCCAGCGCCTGCAAGCCGGGGCCCAAGGTCAAGAGATGGCCCGCGAGGTTTCCGCTGTCTACAGTGGATATGTAGAGCGGATGCAGCGGCTTCAACGACTGCGTGTCGTACCAGTTGTAGAAGTGGCCTTGGTGCCGCTCCAAAGCACTCATGTTTTTCAGCGTATGCGCCGTTCGTTCCAATAACTCGCCGGCGGTAATGTAGGCAAAATCGTAAGCCGTCAGATTGCTCAGCAAGGCCATTCCGATATTGGTCGGCGACGTGCGATGCGCGACGACGGCGACGGGAAGTTCCTGGTAGTTGTCCGGCGGCAACCAATTGTTTTCGGGCCCGACAAAGCGCTCGAAAAAGGCCCAGGTCCTGCGCGTCAGGCGGCGTAAAAAAACAATCTGCTCGATCGAGAGCCTCGCCTCGCGCGCAACCAAGCTCCGGCTGATCGACCACACGACCATGGGCGAAGCGAACCACAAGCCTAGAATCGGAACCACGAGGGGGATTAACATCGGCCGCGCCACCACGAGATAGATCAACGTAGCGCCGGCGATTCCCGGCCCGATCCACATTCCCCGGATTGGCTCGCGCGCTCCCGGCTTGGCGACATGCGCGCTCGACGGATTCCACTCGAGTAAACGTCTGCGACTGACGAGCAGACGCCACAGTGTTCGAATGATCGCGTCCGAACTGAACAGCGCTTCGTAAGGCAAGCACACGAGCGAGAAAAGGGCTTGCGAGCCGCTGCGTCCCGCAGTGCCGACCACTGCTGCGAAATGTTGTCGCCATCCCATTTCCTGCGGCTTGGCGAACGCCGTGAACAGCAGCGCGACGAAAGCGGGGACTGCGACGATTGTCAACACGGCTAGCGTCCACACCCACGCCATGGGCAACACTGTCCATCCCAGCAATAGCATGAGCATTAAAGCGGAGGGGACGAGGCTGCGCCGCAGATTGTCGAAGAGCTTCCAACGCGATAAGCCGGACAGTCGGCTATTGCGCGCTTGAGCTGTCTTCCCGCCGCCGATCAACAGCGGGAGAAGTTGCCAATCGCCTCGAATCCATCGATGGCGCCTGCTGACATCGGCACTATAGCGGGAGGGATAGTGTTCGTAGAGTTCCACATCGCTCAACAGTCCCGCCCGCGCGTAGCAACCTTCGATCAAATCGTGGCTGAGAATCTGGTCGTCGGGAAAACGATCGCGCAGCGCGCGCTCGAAAGCGTCCACCTCATAAATGCCCTTGCCGATGAAAGAGCCTTCTTGAAACAAATCCTGGTAGACATCGGAAACGGTACGCGTGTACGGATCGATGCCCGGTTCGCCGCCGAACAATTCCGCATAATGCGAGCGATTGGCGCCCGGAAGACCGACAGCCACGCGCGGTTGCAAAATGCCGTATCCGGCGACCACCCTTTCGATGGAGCCGCGGCCTTCCCCGCGTTCTCCGGCCGATTCGAAGCATGGCCGATTGAGTGGATGCGCCATCGTCGCCACGAATTTTCGAGCAGCGTCGCGTGGTAGCTGCGTATCGGCGTCGAGCGTAATCACGTACTTCACCGCGGATAACGCGGCGGTATCGCCCACGATCAGCGAAAAACGGCCTTCGCCGTCGGTTCCCGCTTCGCCACGCAGGAGAGCGTTGAGATCCGAAAGTTTGCCGCGCTTGCGTTCGAAGCCCATCCACACGCGCTCGCGCGGATTCCAACGCCTCGGACGATGAAATAAGAAGAACTGCCCATGCGGATGGGCATCGTCCCGATATTCCTCGTTGAGTGCCGCGATGCGCGTTGCCGCGTGCCGAATCAATGCAGTATCGTCAGGCATTTTCGCTCGCGGCGCGTCCGTCAAATCGGTGAGCAAGCCAAAATACAACTCGTCGTCGCGATTGCCGAGGAAACGGACTTCCAAGGCTTCGACGAGTTCGTCGATCGCTTCGATGCTCGTGAGCATCGCCGGCACTGCCGTCAGTGTGCGCGCGTGTTTTGCGATCCCCGCCGAATAGTCCATCCGAGGCAGCAGATGCGGCGTAACGAGCAGCGTCGCCACCCAATTGACCGTTGCGACGGCAAATTGACTCGTAGCGAGCAACGCGGTGAGAACTGTGATTGCGAGCAACCAATCTCGAACGCCGCCCGCATAGGCGAGATAACTCAAGCCGCCCGAAAAAATAAATGTAAGGAGGGCGATCGCACCCAGATACAACAGCAAGGACGAGCGTCCGGCGGTTCGAGCAAGCGCCTCCACCGGCGGCGCGCGCCATTGCGCCCGCCGTTCCAGCGAACGCAAGCCTTCATCGATGAGGTAGAAGCCGACGTGCGCGGAACGGGTCGCGGGTCCGCTATCGAGCGCGTCCTCCGTTTGCACCGCTCTCGCCATTTGTATGGCCAGTTCCGCCACACCTCTTTCGTCGAGAGCACTTCGCTTTGCGATGCGTTCGACGACATGGCGATAACGATCGCGCGTGGAAAAATCCATAGCCGCATAGACGCCGGCGGGGTCCTTACGCAACGCGCCTTCGACGAGGCTCATCGCCTCGACGAATTCGCGCCAGTCCATCGCGGCAAGAAATCGCAGACTGCCGATGCTATTGCTCACCGTCACCTGGTCCGCGGCCTGCTGCTGATTGCCCGCTTGCACCAATTGCTCAATCGTCAGATGCGACTCGGCAAGATGCTGTTCGATCCACGTGAGCGGCAAAGCCAAGTTGGAGCTCTGCCCTTGTAGACGACGTACCAGCTCGGATACGAAAGGCGTTGTCATCGGCGGATCGGAACGCGCCATATCCGCGACCACCAGAATCAGATTCTTCGCATCCTTCTGGGCCACTTCCATCATCTGGTCGGCCCAGTCGTCGGCGAGATTCCGATCGACACGCCCCTCCGCGACGCGAACCGCCACGCGGCGCAAATTCTCGATGAGCGCGAGCCGCAACATGATCGGAATCGCCCACAACTCGCCCAGCTTGAGCGGCGTAACGGTCTGATAGGCCGCCACGAAACGACTCAGACTTTCCGCATCAACCTGGCCATCGCCATGAGCGATGGTTTCCAGCGCGATGTCATACACGCGCGGGAAACCCTTCGACGGGCCGCGAAGCAGGCGCGGCAGTGTGCGACTATATCCCTTTGGAAAGTGGCGTTTCGCCGTGCGTATCTGCTCTTCGATCAAATAAAAATTGTCTAGGAGCCACTCGGCCGCCGGCGTGATCCGTCGCTTCGCAGTGACCGCTTCGGTCAGCAAATCGCAGACCTTGCTTAAGGTCGCCGCATTTTCAGTCAACCGCGCAAGCAATTGATCGGGGCCACCTTGCGGGTTCAGTTCATGCGTGGCCGCCAAGCCTCTGCCGTGCGAGGCCATCTGATCGGCGCTAAAGAGTTCTGCGCGCAGGGGCGGCTCTTCGACCGTCGGCACATAGGGCAAGATCGTGCCATGCAGCCACGTTTTCAGACGAACGAAGTACTCGGGGAACGTGGTCTTAATGGGGTTCAATCGAAAACCTGTCTTTCATTGGAAACATCGAGCTTCCCAAGATGCTGCGAACCCCGTCATTGATTGCCCGTTCGAGGTCATTAGCGATTTCGAAAATACTGAGGCCGCATGAAACGCAACCCATCCGGATTGCCTGCGAAATGTGGAGGAGCTTGCATAAAGCACTCCATCCGTCGGAGGGCGAAATGAAATCGCCTGGGGGGACCGGACGCTGCCAGCGCACGGACGACTGAGCTTCGATATTACGCCTTTGGCGCCCTGAGCGGCGGTTTCATGATGCGATGTCCTTTGCGGGCCGGCCACTAGTAGCGTTTTTCCGCATGGGGCAAAGCAAGCGCTCGGTGGTCGAGACGCCGACCAGACTGGTTAGCAACCTCATGGATTTTTTCTAAAACTTGTCATGCAATAGGCATGTTCCTGTTTTCGGTTCACATCGTTCGATGGTATGGCCATTCGTCCTGAACGGCTCCATTTCTAGGCGCCACCGAAATAGAAAACCGATAGCGCACGACAGCGCGCAAGGCTCTCTGCGGGGCGCAATGCGACCACGCTCCGCCGACACGCGGCACCGAACCGAGTAGAATCGCTATTCTGGATCGCAGGTTCGACCGATTCTTAAGCTTCGACCGATCGCAATGGAACAACCCTATCTCGATTTACTGCGCCATGTGCTCGAACACGGCGCACCCAAGCAAGACCGCACCGGCACCGGCACGCTCTCGGTCTTTGGTCACCAAATGCGTTTCGATTTGCGCAACAGCTTTCCCATGTTGACGACCAAAAAGCTGCATCTCAAATCGATCATCTACGAACTGCTCTGGTTTCTGCGTGGTGAAACGAACGTACGTTGGTTGCAGGAACGCGGCGTCACCATCTGGGACGAATGGGCGGACGAAAACGGCGAACTAGGTCCCGTGTACGGTCATCAGTGGCGGCATTGGCCTAAGCCTGGCGGCGGCGAAATCGATCAGATCGCGGGCGTATTGAAATCGCTGAAAGAAAAACCTGATTCGCGACGCCATATCGTCTCGGCCTGGAATCCGGCGGAAGTCGATCGGATGGCGCTGCCGCCTTGTCATGCGCTGTTTCAGTTTTATGTGGCCAACGGCGAACTTTCTTGTCAGCTTTATCAGCGCAGCGCGGACATATTTCTGGGCGTGCCTTTCAATATCGCTTCATACGCGCTTCTCAACTTGATGATGGCGCAAGTATGCGACTTGAAGCCTGGCGATTTCGTGCACAGCCTTGGCGATGCCCATTTGTATTTGAATCACCTCGATCAGGCGCGCGAACAATTGAGCCGCGCGCCGCGCCCCGCCCCGCGCATGCATTTGAATCCGCAAGCGCGAGATCTTTTTGCTTTCCAGTTCGAGGATTTCGAACTGGAAGCTTATGACCCTCATCCGGCCATCCGCGCACCGATCGCGGTGTAATGTTGCAAAGCGGTAAAACTTTCCGGCAGCGGAAAAAAATTGCCTAGCTGGCCGAAGAAAAAAAAAAGCCCGCAGGGGAGGGAAGCGGGCTTAAAGCGGAGAGCTCTAAAGTGCTTGCTCGGGGAGAAAGAGCTCTCGGAGGAAGAGCTCCGCATCCGAAAATGCGGAACACGTCTTACTTAGGCAAACACTGTGCCGGACTTCGGAAAAGACGAAGGGCTCCTAGACGGAGCCCTTTTACACTGCCGCACAAGCCGCTTTTATTTGTGCGCTTTGCAGTAATCGTAACCGTCCGCCCACCCGGCCGCGTACTGACTTTCCTCTTTAGGGCGCGCGCCTTTAGCCTGACCGCGGGCAACACTACATCCCTCGGTAAAGCCCTTCTGAAATTCAGGTGGGTAGCCTGATAAATTGATGCTGTTGGTCACCTTCGCGGGGGCAGGTTTGCTCGCGCCGGAACTTGAGGGGCTTGAGGTTTGGCATGCGCAAAGGGCCGCCGACAGTGCGACGGCCCAAGCGCAGCGACCCAGTGCTGGTTTCAATGCGCCGCCGCCGCCTGCGCCACCGGTGCCGACTTGGGCACTTTGAACATGCCGGGTTGTAACTGATGGCGATCGAGCAGCTTATAAAACTCCGTGCGATTGCGATGCGCCAGCTTCGCGGCTTGGGTAACGTTACCGCTGGTGATTCGCAATATACGAATCAGGTAATCGCGTTCAAAAGCGCGCTTCGCCTCGTCCAACGGCGTCAGTCCGCTTGGCTCGCTGCGTAGCGCGCTTTGCACCAGGGCCGCGGGAATGATCGGGGATGTGGCCAATGCCACCGATTGTTCGATCACGTTCTGCAACTGCCGCACGTTGCCGGGCCAGGGCGCGGCGATAAGCAATTCCATCGCATCCGGCGCAAAGGCACGTACTTCCTTCGCGTAACGCAGCGCCACTTGGGTAAGGAAGTGTTTGGCCAAGGGAACGATGTCTTCACGACGATCGGAAAGCGGGACGATCCGCAACGACACCACATTCAAGCGGTAATACAGGTCTTCGCGAAACTCACCGGCTTTCACTTTTTGTTCAAGGTCCTGATGTGTGGCCGAAATGATTCGCACATCGATAGGGACCGCCGTCGCTGAACCGACGGGTCGTACTTCGCGCTCCTGTAATGCGCGCAGAAGCTTCGCTTGCAAGCTCAGCGGCATATCGCCAATTTCGTCCAGGAAAACCGTGCCGCCCTCGGCCGATTGGAACAGCCCTTTGTGATCGTATGAGGCGCCGGTGAAGGAGCCTTTGCGATGACCGAACAACTCCGACTCCAGCAGGTTCTCCGGAATCGCGGCGCAATTTACGGCAACGAAAGGTTCATTGTTCCGTTTGCTTGTGCGATGGATGGCGCGCGCGATCAACTCCTTGCCGGTACCGCTGGCGCCGCTAATCAGGACACTGGCGTCCGACTGCGCGACCAGTCGCGCCTGATGCAACAGCGCCTCCATTTGAGGACTGGCTGTAACCAGATCCGCTCGCCATGCTTCATCGGAACCGCCGCCGGCCGTGGAAGTACGGATGGCCTGGGCGACTTGATCGAGCAACATCTTGCCGTCGAACGGTTTAGGAAGAAACCCGAACACGCCGCGCTTGGTCGCTTCGACCGCCTCTGGAATCGTGCCATGCGCGGTCAAAATGATGACCGGCAGCGTGGGCATTTGTTTTTGAATGGCTTCGAACAGTGCCAGGCCATCCATACCGCCCATTTTCAAGTCCGTGACCACTACGTCCGGCCGCGAAATGGCCATGGCGCCCAAGGCTTGCTCGCCACTGCTGGCCGCCTGGGCTGCATAGCCTGCGGCCGCCAGACGCAAAGACAGCAATTTCAGAATATCGGGATCATCATCGACTACAAGTACGGTTTTAGGATTCATGGCTTCCTCGGTTGCGGCGTTTGGCCGCGTTCGATAATGGAACGCTCAACGGCGCGCAGCGCCTCAAGCTGTTCTTTCAACTGATCGGCCCGTCGGGCCCCGCGCATGCGCTCAGCGACCTGCATATGCAAAAAAGAGGCGAACTGGCGCAAAGGTCCGGCTTGGGGACCGGTATTGGCATAAGCCTCCAGCAGGCTTAGTGCCCGGACGTCATCCTGGACACCCGCGCCCGGCTGCGACAGCAACAGAGCCAACTTCAGGCGTGAGACCAACGAGCGATCGCGACCCATCGCCTGCGTGAGGGCCGGGACTTCCCGTTTCTGTTCGTCGCTGCTCATATGCGGAATACGCTGTCCATAGCTCAACACGTCGGCTAGTACGCGAGCTTCGTCCTGAATGCTTTCTTCGCTCAGTCCAGGCGCGGAAGGCCCCACCTTCTCAACCGGCGCAGGAGGCTGCGTCTGGCAACCGATCAGCACCAAAACGATTGCAAAGAGGGCGCAAAAACGCATCAGGCCTTCCCGCTCCCGGGCAAGACCACGCGAAAATGCGCGCCGGTGCCGCTATCGGCAACTTCGATGCTGCCATGGTGGGCAAGCACCAACTCTCTGGCGATCGATAAGCCCAACCCACTCCCTTTTACCCGGCCTGCCTGCACGCGTTCCCCCTGAAAGAACCAGTCAAAAACCTTATTTCGATCCCCTGGCGGCACCCCCGGCCCTTCATCGATTACATCGATCCTCGCGCCGTCCTCAACCGGCGCCACACCGATCCAGACCTTGCCGTTGTCGGGTGAAAACTTGATGGCATTGGACACCAAATTATCGAATACGACGCGGAGCTTATCCGCATCGGCACGCAAGGGCGCCACCCGAGCCTGCAATTGCAGGGCAATGCCCCGTCGAGAAGCCGACAAACGGTGTGCGTCGATCACAGTCGCCGCGATCTGCGACAAATCTACATCGCTGAAATCCAATCGGGACATGCTTGCGATGGCGCGCTGGTAATTCAACAGATCTTCGATCATTTGCTGCAGGAGCGTACTGTTGGCCTGCATCATATCGATCACGTCACGTTGTTGCGGTGTGGTGGGTCCCACGCTGCCGTCGGACAACAACTCGGCACCCTCGCGCAACACAGTGAGCGGCGTTTTCAGTTCATGCGAAACATGGCGCAGAAACATCGCCTTTTGTTCTTCAATTTCAATCAGCCGATGACGCAACCACTCGAGGCGCTCGCCCAGGTACTCCAGGTCGGCTGGCCCGCTCAATTCGATGCGCTGTCCCAGTTCCCCGCTCCCTAATTGGCGGATGCCGCGTTCCAACTGCGCGATAGGCCGCGAAATCAAAAAAGCGAAGAAAGCCGCGATCAACAACCCCAGCGGGAAAGCCATGACCAGTTGCAACAACAGCGATTTTTGCGAGGCCTCTGCAACCCCCCGCATCGCTTCGATTTCCCGCTCGATCAATTCGTTGCTGCCGCTCAACATATCGCGAGTCTGCGTCGACAGTCCCACATAGCCTTCAATCAGGCTGCGCTCATTACCATCCTTGCTACGTCGCTGTCGCAACTGCTGATATAGCCGCGCCTCTTCGGCGGTCACGCGAGCGAGTTGCGCGCGTTGTGTTTCGTCCAGGGGCAAGCGCCTCATGTCGTCCACCGCACGCTCGAAGGACTTTCGCCATGTGGCATAGTCTTCCAACAAACCGCGGTCGTCCAAGATGACGTACTGCCGGACCACGCGCTCCATCGAGAGCGAATACTCAACCAGCAGACGCGGCGCGCGCGCTGCCCGGACTGCCTGATCGACCGCTTGTTCGCTTTGATTGGCCAAGCGTTGCACCGAAATGGCGGCATTCACCAGCGCGACGACCAGGGGCAGCGACACAACGACGAAGCCGATCACCAGCAGCTTCAGTACGGATTTGGGATAGTAAAAATTCGCGAGTCGCAAATTGATGGGCGCGGACCGAAAGGGATGCCGCGCGGCTATAATGCGTAGCCCTGCATCATACAAGCGACGTGCCGGCGCAGCGATTGCTTTTCCTAAAAACCGAGCTTTTACCGTCGTACGACCCCGACATGCCCCACATTGCTTTACTCGTAGCGGTAGCACGCAATCGCGTCATCGGCCGCGACAACAAATTGCCCTGGCATCTATCCGAGGATTTGAAGCGCTTCAAGCGTCTGACCCTCGGGAAGCCGGTCATCATGGGACGCAAGACTTACGATTCCATTATCGACCAGCTCGGCAAGATTCTTCCCGATCGCGAGAACATCGTGATCACCCGCAACGCAAACTTTAATGCCCCCGGTTGCAAGGTGGCGACTTCGGTCCGGCAAGCCATCGAAATGGCAGGCGATGCCGAAGAAATTTTTGTTATCGGCGGCGGCCAGATTTTCGAAGAAACGCTGCCGATCGCCGATCGCGTTTACATGACCTGGGTCCACGCCGACGTGCCGGGCGATGCCTACTTCCCCGAAGTCGATTGGAGCAAGTGGACCATTAGCTACCGCCAAATGGGCAGCGGCGGCGAACTGCCCTTCGAATTTGTCGACTACGAGCGTTAAACGTCTCAGTCGTGCCCATTCCGCACGCAATCCACGTAGTAGCGGATCCTTCCGCCTTCATCTTCTTCTACCAGACCATGGATATCGGTTTCGAAACCGGGGAATTTTTCGTTGAAATCGCGCGCGAACTGCAAATAACCCACGATGGTCTTATTGAAACGTTCGCCCGGAATCAATAGCGGAATGCCCGGCGGATAAGGCGTCAGCAGCACGCAGGTCACGCGACCTTCCAGCTTATCGATTTCGACCCGGTCCACTTCACGGTGCGCAATACGCGCGAAAGCTTCCGAAGGTTTCAGCGCGGGGGCCATATCGGACAAATACATTTCCGTGGTCAGACGCGCGACGTCGTTCGCTTTGTACATGCCGTGGATTTGGTCGCAGAGATCGCGCAAGCCGACACGCTCGTAGCGCGGATTCTTCGCCACGAATTCGGGGATCACCCGCCACATCGGCTGGTTCTTGTCGTAATCATCCTTAAACTGCTGCAAGGCCGTCACGAGCGTGTTCCAGCGGCCCTTGGTGATGCCAATGGTGAACATGATGAAGAAGGAATACAGCCCCGCCTTCTCCACGATGACGCCATGCTCGGCCAGATATTTGGTCACGATGGATGCGGGAATACCGGACTTGGCGAACTTGCCCGAAACATCGAGGCCGGGCGTGATGACCGTCGCCTTAATGGGGTCGAGCATATTGAAGCCGGGCGCGAGATTGCCGAAGCCATGCCATTTCTCGTTGGCCTTGAGCATCCAGTCTTCGCGCGAACCAATACCGTCGGTCGACAGCTTGTCCGGCCCCCACACTTTGAACCACCAGTCCTTGCCGAATTCGACATCCACTTTGCGCATCGCGCGGCGGAACTCAATGGCTTCAAGCAGCGATTCCTCCACCAGCGCCGTCCCACCGGGCGCTTCCATCATCGCCGCCGCGACATCGCACGAAGCGATGATCGAGTATTGCGGCGAAGTGGACGTATGCATCAGATAGGCTTCGTTGAACAACTGCTGGTTCAGTTTGCGCGTCTGCGATTCCTGCACCAGAATCTGCGATGCCTGCGAAAGGCCGGCAAGCAGTTTATGTACTGACTGCGTTGCGAATACCAACGGCTCTTGTGGACGCGGGCGGTCTCGCCCGATCGCATGCATGGTGCCGTAGAAATTGTGGAAGGCTGCATGCGGTAGCCAGGCTTCATCGAAATGCAGCGTGTCGATGTAGTTGCCCATGATCTCTTTGATCATCTCGACGTTGTACATCACGCCGTCATAGGTCGACTGCGTAATGGTGAGAATGCGCGGCTTCTTGTCCATCGCCTCGCGGGCAAAAGGATTCGCTTCAATCTTCTTGCGGATATTGTCGGGATGGAATTCCTCCGCGGGAATCGGCCCGATGATGCCGTAGTGGTTGCGTTTCGGCGTAAGAAAAACCGGAATCGCGCCGCACATGATGATCGAATGCAGAATCGACTTGTGGCAGTTGCGGTCGACCACGACGATGTCGCCAGGGGCCACGCTGTAGTGCCATACCATTTTGTTCGAGGTCGACGTACCGTTCGTCACGAAGAAACAATGGTCGGCGTTGAAAATACGCGCAGCATTACGCTCCGATGCGGCAACCGGGCCGGTGTGATCGAGCAGCTGCCCTAGTTCTTCCACCGCATTGCAGACATCGGCACGCAACATATTTTCGCCGAAGAACTGGTGAAACATATGGCCGATCGGGCTCTTCAGAAAAGCCACGCCGCCGGAATGGCCGGGACAGTGCCACGAATAGGAGCCGTCCTGCGCGTAGTGCACCAAGGCGCGGAAAAAAGGTGGCGCGAGGCCGTCCATGTAGGATTTCGCTTCGCGGATAATGTGGCGCGCGACGAACTCCGGTGTGTCTTCGAAGGTATGAATGAAGCCGTGCAGTTCGCGCAACACGTCATTCGGAATATGACGCGAGGTGCGGGTCTCGCCATACAGGTAGATCGGGATGTCGGCGTTCTTAAAGCGGATTTCGCTGACGAAAGCGCGCAGATGTTTGAGCGCCACCTCGGTTTCCGCATCCGAACCTGCGCCGAATTCCTCGTCGTCGATGGACAGGATGAAGGCGCTGGCGCGACTTTGCTGTTGCGCGAAGCTCGACAGATCACCGTAACTGGTGACGCCCAGCACTTCCATGCGCTCGTCTTCGAT
>DATEEW010000314.1:0-17343 GCA_035280965.1 Burkholderiales bacterium | reverse complement strand
TTCCGTCATCCCGAAATCGTCGCCATGCGCGATCTGGATGAAGAAGACGCGGCCGAAATCGAAGCATCGAAATTCGACCTGTCCTATATCTCGCTCGACGGCACGATCGGTTGCCTGGTGAACGGCGCCGGTTTGGCGATGGCCACCATGGACGCGATCAAGCTCTACGGCGGCAGCCCGGCCAACTTCCTTGACGTCGGCGGCGGCGCCACAGCCGACAAAGTGACCGAAGCTTTCAAAATCATGCTCAAGAATCCGAGCTTGAAGGCCATTCTGGTCAACATCTTCGGCGGCATTATGAAGTGCGACGTTATCGCGACCGGCGTGGTGCAAGCGGCTAAAGAAGTGAAGCTGCATGTGCCCCTCGTTGTGCGCCTTGAAGGCACCAACGTCGATCTCGGCAAGAAAATTCTCGCCGAATCCGGCCTGCCGATCATTTCGGCGAACAACATTCGTGACGCGGCCGAAAAAGCCGTCGCCGCGGCGAAGTAATAGAGGCCCACATGTCTATCCTTATCAATAAAGACACCAAAGTCATCACCCAGGGCATGACCGGCAAGACCGGTCAGTTCCACACCCGCATGTGTCGCGACTACGCCAACGGCAAGAACGCCTTTGTCGCCGGCGTACATCCGACCAAGGCCGGTGAAAACTTCGAAGGCATTCCGATTTACGCATCGGTGAAGGAAGCCAAAGAGAAAACCGGCGCGACCGTGTCGGTGATCTATGTCCCCCCCGCAGGCGCCGCTGCCGCGATCGACGAAGCTGTCGCCGCCGGCATGGACCTCGTGGTCTGCATTACCGAAGGCATTCCTGTGCGCGACATGATTCAGACGCGCGCGAAAATGGCCGGTAAGAAGACCATTCTATTGGGACCGAACTGTCCCGGCCTGATTACCCCCGATGAAATCAAGATCGGCATCATGCCCGGCCACATCCATCGTAAAGGTCGTATCGGAGTGGTGTCGCGCTCCGGCACCTTGACCTATGAAGCGGCTGGTCAACTGGCCGAATTCGGCCTCGGTCAGTCGACCGTGGTCGGGATCGGTGGCGACCCGGTCAACGGTCTGAAGCACATCGACGTGCTGAAGTTGTTCAACGACGATCCCGAAACCGACGCGGTCATCATGGTCGGCGAAATCGGTGGTTCCGACGAAGAAGCCGCGGCGGAATGGGCTAAAGCCAATATGAAGAAGCCCGTTATCGGCTTCATCGCCGGCGTGACGGCGCCTGCCGGAAAACGCATGGGCCATGCCGGTGCGATCATCTCCGGCGGCAAGGGCACGGCGCAGGAGAAGCTCGAAATCATGGAAGCGTGCGGCATCAAAACCACGCGTAACCCGGGTGATATGGGCAAGCTGCTGAAGTCTGTCCTGAAGTAAGCAAGACAAAAAAGGCGCACCACGGTGCGCCTTTTTTGTTGCTGTAGGTGTTGGAGGAGGAGCGTTGGTTGGCCGTCGAAGTGGTGAAAAAAGAAGAAATCCGCGAGAGCCGGCGCCGGTTTTTGACCGCCGCCGGCTCTTCGCTTTTACTTACCGCCTGTGCAATGCCGCCGAGTGGGGGCGAACTCGAATTCGTAGGCACACAAGCGGACATCAACGGTGCGAAGCTCTACTACAGCAGTGCGGGGCAGGGCGCGCCGATCGTGTTCTTGCATGCTTTCATGCTCGACCAACGTATGTGGGACGCGCAATTCCACGCGTTAGCTTCCCACTTTCGCGTCATCCGTTACGACTTGCGCGGCTTTGGCCGCTCTTCGCTCCCCGATCCGGCGGTGCCTTACTCGCATCGCGACGATCTACGCGCCCTTTTAGTTCACCTGAACCTTAAAAAAGCCCATCTTGTGGGCGCGTCCATGGGAGGAAGGATTGCCCTGGATTTTGCCTTGGCCTACCCGGAGTTTTCCGACGCAATCGCTTTGCTCGATCCGGTGTTGGGTGGGTGGGAGTGGTCTCCCACGTGGCTGAGCTCTTATGGGAATGTCGTTCGCGCTGCGCAGCGGGGCGACATCGCTGCCGCCAAAGCCGCATGGCTGAGTCACCCGATTTTCGCTACGGCGCGGACGAATCCCGAGCTTTATACCCGTCTGCGACAGATGGTCAACGATTACAGTGGCTGGCATTTCACCCATGCGGACCCGGCCCGCGAGCTATCGCCGGTTGCAGCGCGACAACTGAACCGGTTGCGTGGCCCCCTTCTTACGATAGTAGGGGAAAGGGATTTGCCCGATTTCCAAAATATCGCCCAGCGCTTGGAACGCGACGCTCGCTCGCAACGCGTTTCCTTGCCCGGTGTGGGCCACTTGTGCGGCATGGAGGCCCCCGAGCGCGTGAACGAAAGGCTGATAAGTTTTTTTAAGGCCGCTGTTTGAAGGATTTGTCAGGCCGGCTGCGGTCGGCGTATTTGGTAGTGTTAAACTGCGCGGTGGTTAATGGCAGCGATTTGACCGTGCAGATATGTGTTTTTAGAGCAGATATCCACGGTTTGCAGGCGCAAAGTTGACGGGCGTCAATCCGCCGTTATGTCGCCCAACGCTAATATTTTCGATGATTACCAATTCTTCGGTTCCGCGCTACAAACAAAGCGTCGGTATTAACCGCAAAGAGGCTTAGATATGAACGACCGCTTCAGCGGAAACTCGCAACCCATCCCCATGGTGCCCATCAAAGTCCGTCCGACGATGAAGGGTCGCCGTCCCGATCCCAAGTCATTGGAGGAAGTCCAGAAGCTCCTGGGCAACGAATCGCGTCGCCGCGATTTGCTCATCGAGCATCTGCACAAGGTCCAGGACGCTTACGGCCATCTGGCCGATCGCCATCTGGTTGCGTTGGCCGCTGAAATGAAACTCGGCATGTCCGAGGTCTACGAAGTGGCGACCTTCTATCACCATTTCGACATCGTCAAAGATGGCGAAGCCGCGCCGCCCGAAGTCACGGTGCGCGTGTGCGATTCGATTTCCTGCGAAATGGCCGGCGCCAACGAATTATTGGAAAAGCTGCCGAAGATTCTCGGCAAAGGCGTTCGAGTGCTGCACGCCCCCTGTATCGGGCGCTGCGAAACAGCGCCTAATGTCGTCATCAATCAGAACCCTCTTCCCAATGCCACCGTCGATGCCGTCAAGGCGCTGGTAAGCGAAAAAGCCGTCAAGCACGGCGCCGGAAAATCCCATCCCGCCAAGAAAGTCGTCACCCCCGGTCATATCGGTTACGACGCCTACGTCAAAGCCGGCGGCTACAAACTGATCAAGGCCTGCCTCGAAGGCAAGCAGGATCGCGAAGCACTCATCGCGACCATGGAACATTCCGGCCTGCGCGGTCTGGGTGGCGCAGGCTTTCCGACGGGCCGCAAATGGCGCATCGTCGGTTCGCAAGCCGAGCCGCGCTTGATGGCAGTGAACATCGACGAAGGCGAACCCGGTACGTTCAAGGATCGCTACTACCTTGACCGCGATCCGCACCGTTTCCTCGAAGGCATGCTGGTGGCCGCCTGGGCCGTCGGTATTGCCGAAGTCTTCGTCTACTTGCGCGATGAGTACCATGGCATTCGCGAAATGCTGGAAAAAGAGCTGGCGATCCTGACTGCGAAAGCCGATTTCCCGCTGCCGCCGATCGAACTGCGCCGCGGTGCCGGCGCCTACATTTGCGGAGAAGAATCCGCGATGGTCGAATCCATCGAAGGCAAGCGCGGTGAACCGCGTCTGCGCCCGCCCTACCTTGCTGAGGTCGGCCTCTTCGGCCGTCCCACACTGGAACACAACATGGAGACCGTGTACTGGATCCGTGAAATCGTGGAAAAAGGCGCCGATTGGTTCGCTGGCCACGGTCGCAACGGCCGTAAGGGTTTGCGTTCCTTCTCCGTCAGCGGCCGTGTGAAGAAACCGGGGGTGCATCTCGCGCCCGCCGGTATCACTATCAAAGAGCTGATTGACGAATTCTGCGGTGGCATGCTCGACGGCCACCAGTTCTACGGTTATCTGCCCGGCGGTGCTTCGGGTGGCATCCTCCCTGCTTCGATGGGAGATATCCCGCTTGATTTCGATACGTTGAACCAATACGGGTGCTTCATCGGCTCCGCTGCGGTTGTGGTGTTGTCGGATCAGGACACTGCGCGTATGGCTGCAGCGAATGTAATGCGCTTCTTTGCCGACGAATCCTGCGGCCAGTGCACGCCCTGCCGCGTGGGTACGGCCAAAGCCGTGAAGCTGATGGAACAACCGAAGTGGGATCAACCCCTGCTGAAGGAACTTTCGTCCGCCATGATGGACGCATCTATTTGTGGTCTGGGACAAGCGGCGCCGAATCCGGTGCTGTGCGTGATCAAATATTTCCCGAACGAACTGGCCTGAGAGAACGACGATGACAGCGATCAGCAAACAAGAGATTGCCGCACTGCCGATTGAATTCAAACTCAATGGCAAATCGGTTGTCGGCCGCGCCGACGAAACGATCATTCAGACGGCCAAGCAATACGGTATTGAGATTCCACATCTCTGCTACAAAGAGGGCTATCGTCCCGACGGCAACTGCCGCGCATGCATGGTGGAAATCAAGGGCGAGCGTGTGCTCGCGCCTTCTTGCTGTCGTTATCCCAAAGACGGCATGGAAGTCACAACCGATTCGCCGCGCGCCAAAGCCTCGCAGAACATGATTCTGGAGTTGCTGCTCGCCGATCAGCCCGAGAAGCGTTACACGCTCGAATCCGAACTCGATCTGTGGGCGAAAAAAGGCGGTTTGGGCGAGCCGCGTTTCCCCGGCCGCGATCAGCCGCGCGCCGATTTTTCGCATCCGGCAATGGAAGTGAATCTCGACGCGTGTATTCAATGCACACGTTGTGTGCGCGCTTGCCGTGAAGAACAAGTCAACGACGTGATCGGCTACGCCTTCCGTGGCGATCACTCCAAGATCGTGTTCGACTTGGATGATCCGATGGGCGCTTCCACCTGCGTCGCTTGCGGCGAGTGCGTGCAAGCCTGCCCGACCGGTGCATTGATGCCTGCTCGTGGTGTGGGAATGGTTGAAGTCGACAAGAAGGTCGACTCTGTATGCCCGTTCTGCGGCGTCGGTTGCCAGCTGACTTATCACGTCAAAGACAACAAGATCATGTATGTGCAAGGCCGTGGCGGTCCCGCTAATGAAGAGCGCCTCTGCGTCAAAGGCCGCTACGGTTTCGACTACGCCAGCCATCCGCAACGTTTGACGAAACCGTTGATCCGTAAACCCGGCGTGCCGAAAACCAAAGACTTCGAAGTCGATCCCAACAACTGGTCGGATGTGTTCCGCGAAGCCACCTGGGAAGAAGCACTGGATCTGGCGGCAAACGGGTTCAAGAAAATCCGCGATCGCGACGGCCCCAACGCACTGTCCGGTTTCGGTTCGGCCAAGGGTTCGAACGAAGAAGCCTATCTGTTTCAGAAACTGGTCCGCACCGGCTTCCAAACCAATAACGTCGATCACTGCACGCGTTTGTGCCACGCTTCGAGCGTAGTCGCACTGCTCGAAGGCATCGGCTCCGGTGCCGTTTCGAATCCCGTTCGCGATGTGCAATTCGCAGAAGTGATTTTCCTCATCGGTGCGAATCCGACGGTGAATCACCCTGTCGGCGCGACCTGGATCAAGAATGCGGTGAAGCGCGGCGCGAAATTGATTATCGCCGACCCCCGGCGCACGGAACTCGCGCGTCACGCTACGCATGTCTTGCAATTCAAGCCCGACACCGACGTGGCGATGTTGAATGCGATGCTTAACGTGATCGTTACCGAAGACTTGGTCGACAAAGCATTCGTCAAAGAACGCACGGCCAATTACGAGGCATTGCGCGAGAACGTCGAGAAATTTACGCCTGAGGCGATGGCGCCGATCTGCGGCATTCCCGCCGAAACGCTACGTGAAGTGGCGCGTCTTTATGCGACTTCCAAGGCCTCCATCATTCTGTGGGGCATGGGCATTTCGCAGCACGTGCACGGTACCGACAATGCGCGTTGCCTGATTGCATTGACCATGGTGACCGGCCAGATCGGCAAACCCGGTTCCGGCCTGCATCCGCTGCGCGGCCAGAACAATGTGCAAGGCGCTTCCGACTCCGGCCTGATTCCGATGGTGTATCCGGATTATCAGCGCGTGGACAATCCCGAAGCGCAGGCGCGTTTCGAAAAATTGTGGAATCAGAAACTCGATCCCAAGCCTGGCCTGACCGTAGTGGAAATCGTCAACGCCGCCTGCGAAGGTCAGATCAAGGGTATGTACATCATGGGTGAGAACCCTGCGATGTCCGACCCGGAAGCCGATCATGCGCGCGAGGGAATGGCTTCGCTGGAACATATGGTCGTGCAGGATATTTTCCTGACCGAAACCGCTTATCTCGCGGATGTCGTTTTGCCCGCCACCGCATGGCCTGAAAAGATTGGCACGGTCACCAATACAGATCGACTCGTGCAGTTGGGTCGTCCCGCGCTCAGCCCTCCAGGCGATGCGCGCGAAGATTTGTGGATCATTATCGAGCTGGGCAAGCGCCTGGGTCTACCCTGGACTTACACGCACGCCAAAGATGTATTCAACGAAATGCGCAAAGCGATGGATTCCATCGCGGGCATCACTTGGGAACGTCTGGAGCGCGACTCGTCCGTGGTTTACCCGTGCGAGAACGAGGGCGATCCTGGCACACCTGTCATTTTCGTCGACAACTTCCCGACCGTGACCGGCCGCGCGAAACTGGTGCCGGCTGACCTGATTCCCGCCGCCGAGCGTCCGGACAAGGACTACCCGATGGTGCTAATTACCGGCCGTCAGTTGGAGCATTGGCACACCGGCTCGATGACACGCCGTTCGGGCGTATTGGATGCGATCGAGCCGGAACCTGTGGCTTCCTTGCATCCGCTCGATATTTCCGGCCTGAAGATCAAACCGGGCGACATCATCACGGTCGCTTCGCGCCGCGGCGAGATTTCGTTGTACGCCCGCGCCGACGAAGGCACACCGCGCGGCGCGGTGTTTATCCCCTTCTGCTTCTACGAAGCGGCGGCGAACAAGCTCACCAACCCGGTGCTTGATCCTTACGGCAAGATTCCGGAGTTTAAGTACTGCGCAGTGAAAGTGACTAAAGGCGGACCGAAGCCGGAGCGAGTCAGCTATGGCGGTGGTCAGGCGATGGAATTCGTTCCGGAAGGCGCGTAATACACGTCGCGCTGGAACTGAAACACGGCTTGTAGCACAATGCAGCCCCTGTCCCGATTGATTCGGGCAGGGGCTTCGTTTTTGCAGTGCAGCGTCCGGTACCACGCCGGTCTATTGACGGACGTCAATGTGGCGTATTCACGCCGCCGCCTATATTTCCGAGGCTTTTGACGCGGGCGGTTGCGCCGCGTCTTTATTTACGCGACCAAAGAATTCCAGGAGATAGGAATGCCTTCAGATATCGAAATCGCCCAGGCAGGGAAGATGGAGCGCATCACGAAAGTGGCGCTCGACAAGCTTGGGATTTCCGACGAACACCTCGAGCCCTATGGCCACTTCAAAGCCAAGGTTTCGCTCGAGTACATCGACTCGCTCAAAAACAAAAAAGACGGCAAGTTGATCCTGGTCACCGCGATCAGCCCGACTCCTGCTGGCGAAGGCAAGACCACCACCACAGTGGGTCTTGGCGACGCGCTGAACCACATCGGAAAAAAAGCAGTGATCTGCTTGCGTGAACCCTCTTTGGGTCCCGTGTTCGGCATGAAGGGCGGTGCCGCCGGCGGCGGTTACGCTCAAGTCGTGCCGATGGAAGACATCAACCTGCACTTCACCGGTGACTTCGGTGCGATCCAACTGGCGAACAACCTGTTGGCTGCGGTGCTGGATAACCACATTCACCACGGCAACGAACTGGGTATCGACGTCCGTCGCATCACCTGGAAGCGCGTGCTGGACATGAACGACCGTTCGCTGCGTCAAACCGCAATTTCGCTCGGCGGCCCCGGCAACGGTTTCCCACGTGAAGACGGCTTCGACATCGTCGTCGCTTCCGAAGTGATGGCGATTTTCTGCTTGGCCACATCGGTCGAGGATCTGAAAACCCGTCTGGGCAACATCGTCGTCGGCTACACCCGCGACCAGAAGCCTGTCACCGCGAAAGATCTGAAGTGCCACGGTGCCATGACCGTGCTGCTGAAAGACGCGTTGAAGCCCAACCTGGTGCAAACGCTGGAACACAACCCCGCGTTCATCCACGGCGGTCCTTTCGCCAACATCGCCCACGGTTGCAACACCGTGCTGGCCACCAAAACCGCGCTCAAACTGGCCGACTACGTCGTGACCGAAGCCGGTTTCGGTGCCGATCTGGGTGCCGAGAAATTCATCGACATCAAGTGCCGCAAATCGGGCATCCGTCCTGACGTGGTCGTGATCGTCGCGACCATTCGCGCATTGAAATTCCACGGCGGCGTCGACCTCAAGGAACTCAACAAAGAGAACCTGGCCGCGCTGGAAAAAGGGATCGCCAACCTGGAACGCCACGTGTCCAACGTGCGTAACCACTACGGCCTGCCTTGCGTCGTTTCGATCAACCATTTCACCTTCGACACCGATGCCGAAGTCGAATTGCTGAAACGCAAAATGGGCAACGAAGTGCCGGTCGTGCTGGCTCGCCACTGGGCCGAAGGCGGCAAGGGCGCTGCCGACGTCGCCAAGGTCGTGGTCGATGTTATTGAGAAGAACACCAACAGCGGCTTCAAGTTTGTTTACGAAGAGACTGCTCCGTTGTGGGACAAGATCAAGACCATCGCCACCAAGATCTACGGTGCTGCAGATGTGACCGCCGATAGCAAAGTACGCGGCCAGATCAAAAAACTGCAGGAAGACGGCTACGGAAATTATCCGGTATGCGTCGCGAAGACCCAGTACTCCTTCTCGACGGATCCCAGCTTGCGTGGCGCACCTTCGGGCCACACGCTGAACATCCGTGAAGTCCGCCTTAATGCGGGCGCGGAATTCGTCGTCATGGTCTGCGGCGACGTCATGACCATGCCCGGCCTGCCGAAAGTTCCGTCGGCCGAGAAGATCGACATCATCGACGGCAAAGTTGTAGGTCTGTTCTAGGATTGGTGGTATCGGACGCCGGACAGGTGCGTATGCGCCTGGCCGGCGTTGTCACGTTAGGCAGGCGTCTCGGCGGTTGAGGAACCTGCTGGGGTGCAGACGAAATACGAATTACTGACTCATAGAGCTCAAATAGGAGGGGAAGCATGGAAGTTACAACTGCAATCGCATTCGGCACGCCAGAGTTCTGGGCGGGTCTGATGAAAATCATCGGCATCAACATCGTGCTGTCCGGGGACAATGCGGTGGTGATCGCACTCGCCTCACGATCGTTGCCTCCGCATCAGCAGAAGAAGGCGATTTGGTGGGGCTCCGGCGCGGCTATTATTATGCGGATCGTCCTCACGTTCTTCGCTGTGGCGCTACTATCGTTGCCCTGGCTGAAACTGGTGGGCGCGGCGCTGCTGTTATGGATCGGCGTCCAATTGCTCCTGCCCGAGGAAGAAGAAGAGGGCGGTGAAGGCGCAGGTAGTCTGGCCGCGGCTATCAAGACCATCCTGATCGCCGATTTGGTCATGAGCCTGGATAACGTGATTGCAGTTGCCGCAGCCGCGAAAGGCAGCGTTCTGCTCCTTATCCTGGGTCTGGCTATTTCCATTCCGCTGGTTATTTTCGGCAGCACGATGCTGCTGAAGGTAATGGAACGCTTCCCCATCATCATTACAATCGGGGGCGGTCTGCTCGGGTTCGTCGCGGGCGAAATGGCGGTTTCCGACCCGGCAATCCTTGGCTGGGTCGAATCGACCTTCACCATGGTTGATGGCCATGCTGTGGTGGGCGGGATCAAGTTGGAATACTTGGCGGGAGCCATCGGCGCCGCTGTCGTGGTCGCAATTGGCAAGGCGCTTGCCAAACGCAAGACTGCGGGGCACGCAGTAGAGGATTTAGCGACCAAAGGCGAGCAGCCTGGAGGCGGTAACTAAGCCCCGACTGGGAACTGGAGTGCCTGAAACGGCACTCCAGCGCGCGCCTTTTTGAAGGCGCACCTTAGGTTTTGTGATCTCGATTTATCCGAAAGGAAGAATAGAATGAAAAAGATTCTCGTGCCGGTTGACGGGTCCGAATGTTCCTTGCGCGCCGTGAACCATATTCTGCGACTACTCAATCCCGCAGAACTCGAAATGCATTTGCTGAATGTGCAGCCCGCGCTGCCGGCCGACGTCGGCCGCTTTATCAGCGGCGACCAGCTCAAGTCCTATCATCACGATCAAGGCATTGAAGAACTTAAAGCGGCCCGGGCCTTGTTGGACAAGGCCGGAGCCAAATACCAATTCCACATCAGCGTTGGTGACCCCGCAGAAACCATTTGTCACGTCGCCAAAGATCAGGGCGTCGAGCAGATCGTTATGGGCACACACGGACGTGGCGGCGTGATGGGAATGCTGTTAGGCTCCGTGGCCAGCAAAACGCTGGCACAATCGCCTGTCCCAGTGCTGGTCGTTAAATAAATAAGAAAAAGCCGGACGAGACCGGCCGTTTTAACCTTGTTGTCTGTGCACCGTCGCCGGTTTTGGTGCGTTATAGGCAGCGGGCTCTGGCAGTAAACCGAACCCAGGTTGGCCGCAAAAGGGTTGATCCGGCGCCGGCGGCGTGATACTTGACTAAAATCAAGCACACGCAGCCGCAAACTGGTGAAGAATAGCGGCACTAAAAACGAGCCTTAAGAAGCCACCGTGGCGCTGTACCCGTCCCGGGAACGAGTGGCTGGCAGCACATCACCTTAGGAGGAGTACTATGATGTTTCGCACGATGAAGCCGCTGCGACTGGCGGCACTTGCCTCGTTTACCGCAGCTGCTTTCGTGGCAGCCCCCGCCCATGCGCAGGGTTGGGAACCGACCAAAACCGTTGAATTCATTGTCCCGGCAGGTACGGGCGGTGGTGCGGACCAAATGGCCCGTCTGGTCGATGCTGTAATCAAAAAACACAGCCTGATGAAGACCCCGTTGGTCGTCATCAACAAGTCAGGCGGCGCAGGCGCTGAAGGTTTCCTGGACGTCAAAGGCGCGAAAGGCGATCCCCATAAGATCGTGATCACGTTGTCGAACCTGTTCACCACTCCGTTGGCGACTGGCGTTCCTTTCAGCTGGAAAGACCTGACGCCCGTCAGCATGCTGGCACTTGACCAGTTTGTCCTGTGGGTGAATGCGTCCAACCCCTCTAAGACCGCGAAGGAATTCATCGACGCGGCCAAAGCTGCGGGCCCCGGCAAAACGAAAATGGGCGGCACCGGTTCCAAGCAAGAAGACCAGATCATCACGGTCGGCCTGGAAAAACAAACCGGCACCAAATTCACCTACGTTCCCTTCAAAGGGGGTGGTGATGTGGCGACCCAGCTGGTTGGCGGTCATATCGACTCTTCGGTGAATAACCCGGCCGAGGCTGTTGCTCAATGGCGCGGTGGCAACTTGAAACCGCTGTGCGTGTTCGATAGCGAGCGCATGCCCTATAAAGATAAAATCGCAGGCAACATGTCCTGGAACGACATCCCGACTTGTAAAGAATCGGGCGTTGACATGGACTACGTGATGCTGCGCGGCATTTTCATGCCCGGCGGCGTGACGGATGCGCAAGTCAAATTCTATGTGGATCTGCTGGCCAAAGTTCGTGAAACTCCGGAATGGAAGGACTACATGAACAAAGGCGCGTTCAACCAAACCACGATGAGCGGCGCGCAATACAAAGCCTGGGTTGAGAAGAATGAGCAACTGCATAAAGACCTCATGACTTCGGCGGGCTTTCTCGCCAAGCAGTAATCTACACTGGTAGTTGTAAAAAACAACGCGCCGCCCCTTATGGGGCGGCGCGTTGCTAAGCAGGTGTACTTTTGTTGTAGTGCAGCAGTAAATTGCAGTTTAGTATTAAAAACGGTTTACGTCCGCTACGGCCGGGAGGGCTGTGGCATCACCCCGCATCAGGATTAGCACATCATGCATGACTCGAATGAACGTCCTGCCGTAATGACGCGCACTATGGAGCTCGTTGTTGCGGCCATCATTTTCGCCCTCGGCGCTATTGTGATGTACGACAGCGCACGCATCGGCTACGGCTGGAGCTCGGATGGCCCGGAATCGGGCTACTTTCCTTTTTACATCGGCTCTTTTATTTGCATATCGGCAATCTTCATTTTCGTGATGGGATTGCGCGATAAGGAAGCCGCCGCCGAGTCCTTTGTGAGTCGCGACGCCTTGATCTTGGTGATGAAGGTGCTGATCCCCACGATCATCTACGTGATCCTCATCGCCCCTCTCGGGATTTACGTTTCGTCGGCGATTTTCGTCGCCTTCTTTATGTTTTGGCTCGGGAAGTACGGCATCCTAAAAATCGTGCCGGTTTCTTTGGGCGTGCCTGTAGCTTTTTTCATGCTCTTCGAAAGATGGTTCGCGGTGCCTTTGCCCAAAGGACCGCTCGAAGCTGCGCTGGGACTGCTCTAAGGTCTTGAGCGTATAGATAACGATTGATAGGAGAGCAAGGTGGAAGAGCTCAATAACTTATTCGGCGGCTTCGCAGTGGCGATGTCGTGGTTCAACATCATGATGATGTTCATCGGCGTATTGCTGGGAGTCATCGTGGGCGTATTGCCCGGTCTGGGCGGCGCCAACGGGGTGGCGATTCTCATCCCACTGACTTTCACGATGCCGCCGACCTCGGCGATCATCATGTTGTCTTGTATTTATTGGGGCGCGCTGTTCGGCGGTGCGATTACCTCGATTCTGTTTAACATTCCCGGCGAGCCCTGGTCAGTCGCAACGACCTTTGACGGCTTCCCGCTGGCGCAGCAAGGGCGTGCAGGGACGGCGCTTACAGCGGCATTTACCTCGTCTTTCGTTGGTGCGCTGGTTGCGGTGATGCTGATCACCTTCCTGTCGCCGATTATCGCGAAGTTCGCGCTGCAGTTCGGCCCGCCCGAGTTCTTCTCGGTGTATCTGCTGACCTTCTGCGCCTTCGTCGGCATGTCCAAAGGCGCGGCAATGAAGACGATCGCGTCGATGATGATCGGCTTTGCGCTGGCTTGCGTGGGTTTGGATACCGTGACCGGTCAATTGCGTCTGACTTTCGGCACGACGGAACTGCTCAAAGGTTTCGACTTCCTGATCGCGGTTATCGGGTTGTTCGGTATCGGCGAAATTCTGGGCACGATGGAAGAGGGTCTGGCCTTCAAAGGCGCAGCCGCGAAAATCAGCCCCAAAGTGGTTCTCGAAACCTGGAAGGAACTACCCAAATATTGGGCCACCTCGCTGCGTTCTTCGGCCGTGGGTTGCTTTATGGGTATCGTTCCCGGTGGCGCAACACCCGCTTCGTTCATGGCCTACGGTGTCGCGAAGCGTTTCTCCAAAGATGGCGACAGATTTGGTACGGGTGTGGTCGAAGGAGTGGTTGCGCCTGAAACCGCCGCACATGCTGCCGGTACTTCAGCCCTGCTGCCGATGTTGACGCTGGGCGTGCCTGGATCGCCGACTGCCGCGGTATTGCTGGGCGGTTTGTTGATCTGGGGTCTGCAGCCCGGTCCGCTGCTCTTCGCAGAGCAGAAAGACTTCGTCTGGGGCCTGATCGCATCGATGTACCTCGGCAACATCGCCGGCCTGATCGTGGTGTTGACCTGCGTTCCGTTCTTCGCTGCGATTCTGCGCATCCCGTTCTCGATTATCGCGCCCGTTATCCTGGTGATTTGCGCGATCGGGTCCTACACCGTGGCAAACACCATATTCGATATCTACTTGATGGTCGTCTTCGGTGTTGCGGGTTATCTGCTCCGTAAATTGAACTACCCGCTGGCGCCGTTGGTTCTCGCTCTAGTGCTGGGTGCACGTGCGGAAGATTCGTTCCGCCAATCTATGCTGATTTCGCAAGGCGATGTCACCGTGTTCTTCTCGAACGGATTGGTGGGCGGTTTAACGGGGCTGGCCTTGCTTCTGCTGTTCTCGCCGATGGTGGGCGCGCTGATCAGCAAAATGCGGGGTAAGACGGCCTAAGGGCGCGATTAGCGGCTTCGGTCGCTTAAAACAAAAAGGGGCTTCGGCCCCTTTTTGTTTTCTGCCACAAACGTATTACTGCTATGGCGTATTGCCGCCATGCAGAGGAACGCTTAGCTGGTATGTCTCTGCTTCAGGCGAGAGAGTGTCTCAGGGGTGAGATTGAGGTACGACGCCAATTCTTTATTGGGAATACGGCCTAACAACTCGCGATGTTTGCGCTGGAAACGGCTCAGGCGGCCTGGGGCGTCCAGCAAATGCAAGGTAATGGTGTGAGCCATGACTTCGGACATCAGTTGCATGACCTCGTATTCGAAGCGACTTTTGACTTCTTCCTGGGTTTCCAGGAATTCGACCCATTGTTGCATCGACAGTCGCGCCACGCGAACTTTGGTGACCGCGACGATGCTATAGGGGACGGGGGTTTTGAGTCGCAAAGCCGCATAAGAAGTGTCCATGTCGGTCTCTGCTGCAAAGCGCAAAATCATTTCTTTGCCCTCTGCGTTACTGACGACGCGTTTCAGGATGCCTTCCAGAATAAAGAACTGTTCCATTTCCTGGCTGCCCTGATGGACCAGCAAATCGCCTTTGCGGTACTCCATCACCTCCAGGCGCGGCTCCAGGTCATCCCAGGCTTCTTGAGGCATACCGCCGAGAATCACGTTATGTTTCAGCTCTAGGCGTATAGTGTTGCGCAGCGGGTGAGTGGCGATGCTGGACATGCGTTTGTGAGATAGCCCTGAAAGCTTTTTCGGCGTTCCGGAAAAGCCCTCAATTAGAGCCGCAATCCTTGACCTCAGTCAAGGTTAGACGCCCCTTTGATTGCCTATGCTTAGCCCCGTTTTACCGAACCTTATGCCTTGCTTTCGAGCTGTAGGTTGCAGCAGCAAGGCTTTCAGCCCCAAATAGGAGAATTTCCATGGGTACCGTTGAACCCCAAGTCGCCACTGCCAGCGACGCGCAGCAATCCGCAGAGACCGACGGCTTTCATCTGGTCCTTGATGCCCTCAAACTCAACGGCATCACCAATCTCTACGGCCTGCCAGGCATTCCGATCACCGACCTGACCCGTATGGCGCAGGCCGAAGGCTTCCGCATGATTTCCTTCCGTAACGAAGCCAACGCCGGAAATGCCGCCTCGATCGCCGGTTTCCTGACCGGAAAACCTGGTGTCTGCCTGACGGTGTCCGCTCCTGGTTTCCTGAACGGCCTGGTTCCGCTGGCCAATGCCACAGTCAACTGCTGGCCCATGATCCTCATCTCGGGTTCCTCCGAGCGCGAGATAGTCGACCTGCAACAGGGCGACTACGAAGAGATGGACCAGCTGGCGATCGCCAAGCCCCTGTGTAAAGCCGCTTTCCGCGTATTGCACGCTGAAGATATTGGTGTCGGCATCGCCCGCGCCATCCGCGCTGCCGTTTCCGGCCGCCCCGGTGGTGTGTACCTGGATTTGCCGGCGAAACTATTCGCGCAGACCATGGATGCAGCGAAGGGCAACAGCACGCTGATCAAAGTCGTTGATCCCGCTCCTGCTCAAATCCCCGGCCCCGAGGCCGTCAAACGCGCGCTGGATCTGCTGAAGGGCGCGAAGAAGCCCCTCATCATTCTGGGTAAAGGCGCCGCTTATGCCCGCGCTGACAACGAAGTTCGTCAGTTCGTCGAGAAGACCGGCATTCCCTACCTGCCGATGTCGATGGCCAAAGGTATCCTCCCCGACAACCACGAACAGTTCGCCGGCGCCGCACGTTCCTACGTGCTGCCCGAAGCCGACGTTGTCGTGCTGGTCGGTGCTCGTCTGAACTGGTTGCTCTCGCACGGCAAAGGCAAAACCTGGGGCGGTAAAGACCACAAAGATTGGGGTGGCCAGAAGTTCATCCAGATCGATATCTCCCCGACCGAAGCCGACAGTAACGTGCGCATCGACGCGCCGCTGGTTGGTGACATCAAGTCGGTTCTTGGCGAACTGAACAAAGGCATCGCTGCCGGTTGGACCAAGCCCTCGCAGGATTGGTTGGGCCCGATCAACGAGCGCAAGACCAAGAACGTGGCGAAGATGGCCGAAATGTTGGCCAAAGATCCCAAGCCGATGAACTTCCACAGCGCGCTGAACGTCGTGCGCGATCTCGTCAAGGCAAATCCGGACGCCATGTTCGTCAACGAAGGCGCCAACGCGCTGGACTTCGCGCGCTCGATCGTCGACATGTACAAGCCACGTAAGCGTATCGACGTCGGTACGTGGGGCGTGATGGGCATCGGTATGGGTTTCGCGGTGGCCGCCGCTGTTGAAACCGGCGAGCGCGTCATTGCAGTGTGCGGCGACAGCGCTTTCGGTTTTGCTGCGCAGGAAGTCGAGACACTTTGCCGTTACAAGCTGCCCGTGTGCGTGGTCGTGCTGAACAACAACGGCGTGTATCGCGGTACCGACTTGAACCAGGGCGGTGGTGCGGACGTGGCCCCGACCGTGTTCGTGAAGGACGCGCGCTACGAAAAGATGATGGAAGCGTTCGGTGGTGTCGGCGTGTATGCCACCACCCCGGCCGAACTGCGCAAGGGCATGGAAGACGCGCTCAAGTCGGGCAAGCCGACGCTGATTAACGCGGTCATCGACGAAACCGCCGGTACCGAAAGCGGTCGTATCACCAGCTTGAACCCGGCCGTCGCCAAAAAGAAATAAGGCGAGCAGCTTAGTCGTTTAATAAGAGGCGCCCCGCTCGCGGGGCGCCTCCATTTCAAGATTCCCTCTGGAGGACTCAAGGCAATGAAAAAAGCACTCGACGGTATCCGCATCCTCGACATGACGCACGTGCAGGCCGGCCCGACCGCCTCGCAACTGCTCGCCTGGATGGGCGCCGATGTCATCAAATTCGAACCGCCCACGGGCGACATCACCCGCAGCCAGCTGCGTGATATCCCCGGCAAGGACAGCCTCTATTTCACGATGCTCAACGCCAACAAGCGTTCGATCACCGTGAACATGAAAAACAACGACGGCAAAAAAGTCTTCGAGGAACTCGTCAAGAAGTGCGACGTAGTGATGGAAAACTTCGGTCCTGGCGTGCTCGATCGCCTGGGTTACTCGTGGGAAAAGATTCAATCGCTGAACTCGCGCACCATTCTCGCGTCGATCAAGGGTTTCGGTTCCACCGGTCCCTACGCCGATTTCAAAGCCTACGAAAACGTCGCGCAAGCGATGGGCGGCGGCATGGGTACGACGGGCATGCGTGACGGCCCGCCCATGGTTGCCGGTGCGCAAATCGGTGACTCCGGCACCGGTCTGCATCTCGTGATCGGCATTCTGGGC
>DATEEW010000313.1:0-11776 GCA_035280965.1 Burkholderiales bacterium | reverse complement strand
ACTCCATCCGTGCCCGACGCGGGCGCGATATTCTGCGTAAGCGTATCAATGAATAAAAACGTGATGGGCGCCGAGTTTAGGACCGCGCCGCCTGACAGGAGGCTCGAGCCGGTGGCGATGCCTTGACGCTGATCGCCGGTACAGTGTGCGACGTCCCCGCCGCCCAGCACCGCGCACTGATCCGGGCCGGCCGCATGCACAAAAGCGGGCGTCATCGCCAATGCCGCCGCGACAGCGACCGCAAGACGAGCGCGAGCCGGTTCACTTGCGATGCAAGGTCGACCTACGCCTTCTTCCCCGAGCCTGTAGTGGCGCGATTTCTTTTTGTTCATTATGGTGTGAGCCACCTGGACGTGCGCGCATGTCCTCGCGTCTTGTAAATCGTCCGGTTATGTCAACCACCATAACAGTGCCCGACGTGGATTCCATCTATACGAAAGTATGTGAAGAATGAGCATTGCAGAGTTGGTACGCGTCGAACAGGCGCGTTTGCTTCATCAGAATGTGCCGACGGCGGCGCTGGGCGGGCTTGCGATCCTGGCAATCGTCGCTGTCGTGTTCTCGCCAGTGGTACCCGCCCAAGCTCTAATGCTTTGGGCCGCTGCCGCCGTAGTCCTGAATGCGTTTCGGATGTGGCGCTGGTCGCGTTATCGCAATATGCCTGCCGATGCGGCGCTTGCGTCGCGATGGCTGAGCGAAGCGGCAACGGGAGCGCTCTGTTCCGGTTTATTGTGGGGTGCCGGTTCGTTCTTTATGTTGCCCCCGGAACGGCTGGACTTCCAACTCGCATTCGCTTACGCGGTCGTGATGATGTCGGTGACCTGCATGTTCAGTTACGGCCCCCACTATCGCAGCTTCGTTTCCTTTTGCGTGCCCTGCCTGTTTCCACTCATTCCCGCGATGGCGGCAATCAATACGCCCATCGCTTGGGGCGTAGCCATCGGCTCAACGATCTTTCTCACCTTGTCCTTGGGTTTCATGCGCAGTTTCACGCGCATGTTCGAACAGTCTCTGCATTTGCGTTTCCGGAATGTGGATCTGGTCGATGCTTTGACGACGCAAAAAGAGGCGGCCGAAACAGCCAATATTGCGAAATCGCGCTTCCTCGCCGTGGCCAGTCATGATTTGCGCCAACCCATGCACGCGCTGAATCTTTATCTAGGCGCATTCGATAGCGTGGATATACCCGCGCGTGGACGCACCATCCTGAGCAATCTGCATCAATGCGCACACGCAATGGACGACATGTTCCGTGCGCTGCTCGATATTTCGCGCCTCGATGCCGGTAGTGTGCAAGTCGACGCGCGCGCATTCAACATCGACACGCTGCTTGATCGCATCCGCATGGAGTTCGAACCGCAGGCGCTCGCAAAAGGCTTGAAACTACGCGTCGCGCCTTGCTCGGCCACCTTACGCAGCGATCCGGCACTGGTAGAACGCATTCTGCGCAATTTTGCTTCGAACGCCGTCACGCATACATCGCAGGGAAAAATATTGATCGGCTGCCGTCGTGCGGGCGCCTCATTACGCGTAAGCGTGTATGACACCGGCCCCGGCATTCCCGACACACAACACAAAGCCATCTTCGACGAGTTTTATCAGGCCGGAAATCCGGAGCGTGACCGCTCGAAAGGATTGGGACTGGGTCTCGCCATCGTCGACCGGTTGGCGCGCCTATTGATCGCGCCGATCATATTGCGCTCGCAAGTAGGCAGAGGTTCGTTGTTCGCAGTGGAATTGCAACGCACTTCCGAAACCGCCGTATCCGCGCAAACGAAAGACATAGCCCCGCGTTCCTTGAACGATGTGCATGTAGTCATCGTGGATGATGAAGCGACGATTTTGAACGCTACCAGTTTGTTGCTTGGGACTTGGGGTTGCAAGGTGACAACGGCAGCATCGCTGATTGAAGCGCTGGAACGCCTAGGCAATAGCGAACGTGCACCCGATATTCTGCTTTGCGATTACCGCTTGCGCGGCAATGAAACGGGCGTTCAAGTCGTGGAAGCCTTACGCGCAGAATTCAACACCGATATCCCCGCGCTGCTGATCACCGGCGATGTCGATACGGCGAAATTGCGCGACATCGAGCGTAGCGGCCTGCCGCTAATTCACAAACCGCTGACCGAACAAGCTTTGCGTAGCAGTCTTTCCAAACTGCTTGTGGCTTAGCAGGCTTACGAGGCGAGCAGCCGCAGTCGCTGTGCGGTCATCACGGCTTGCGTTCGGTTTGCGACGCCAAGCGCCTTGAAAATACCCGACACATGCACTTTCACCGTGATTTCGGCCAGTTCCAGACGCAAGCCGATTTCCTTATTGGAATGTCCTTGCGCAAGATGTCCCAGAATTTCGCGCTGCCGAGGCGTCAACACCAAGCTCCCCAATTCCAGACTGATATGGCCTTGTGCCGTGATCCACGCGGGCTCCGCCATTTGGCCACTGCTCAATCTGAATAACATGGTGCGCAAAATTTCCGGCGAGGCCGCCTTTGAAATCAGCACCTTCGCACCCGCGCGCAATATGGCCGCAGCCTGATGCCGATCTTCACTGGCTGAGATCGCCGCAATATTCGCATTCGGACAAGCCAGCACAAACGCACTCACCGCTTCGGCACCGCTCAAACCGGGCAATCCTGGGTCGAGCAACACGAGTCGCACATCGGGTAGGCTGCGCGCGATTTTCAACCCTTCTTCGGCTGAAGCGACCGCGATCGTATGCAAGCGCGGCAAACTCTCGGCGACCAACTCCAGTAAGGCATTGAGGAAGAGCGGATGGTCTTCCACGATGAGCGCGGTGCCCTCGTTTTTATTAGTTGGATGCAAAGCGGTCACCTTTCGCACTGGAAAGCGTGCATGTCGGAACTCCCCGACCGCAGCTTAGTGCGCGCCCGCGCTTTCGCGCAAGCGCATCCGTATGAAGCAGCTCCATCCCGCAAACACGGCGTGTATTCATGCTTCAGCTAAGCTAGTGGTCTCGTCGGCACTCCGACATGCCCATTTGAGTCGCTCCCGCTTTGAAGTTCGCCCCGCTCCCGCGTTACGTCGTTCTGGCCCTGCTGCTGGCAGCCTGTTTCCTGATCTATCGCTATTTCATTCAGAACCCCGGACCGGATGGCCGCTATCGCGTGAACGCTTCGCAAGTTCATGTCTTCGCAGGGGTGTCCGGTCCGGCCGAAAGCACGCCGGTGGCAGCCGCGGTCCAAACAAATTGGCAAAGCTTTTCCCAAGGCGGACCCAGCCGTCTGGCAGTGCTGTTGACGGAGGACGATTCCAGTTGGCTGGGACTGATTCATGGACTGAAGACCATCGGCGTGCCATTCATTGTGACGCGCGACTATCGCGAAGCGATTAAACACAAGGTTGTTTATGTCTACCCATCGCTCACGGGCAGATCACTGCCGGTCGAAGGTCTGCAGGCGCTTGCGCGGTTGCCGCGCGAGGGCGGTACGCTGATCGCGCAGCACGTGCTCGGCGGCGAATTGAACGAGGTCTTCGGCTTCGGTGAAGCGCTGCCCGCCGACGGTCTGAAAAGTCTGCGGATCGACACGCGACATTCGCTGACTGCCGAATTCGTGGAGCCCGAAGAACGCGAATTCCTTATCGGCGCCAAGCAGAGCCAGACACGCGGCACCTATTTCTATAGCGACACCCGACAGATGCCACTGGCCACATACGAAGATGGCAGCACAGCGATTGCGCGCAAGGACTATGAACACGGGCACGCCTATGCCTTCGGTGTGGACCTCGGGCATCTGTTGCTGAAAGGCCATAACGGCCGGCAAGAAGGCCTGTCCGAGCATATTGCCAATCGCTACACCCCCAACCTGGACGTGCTGCTGCGACTCGTGCGCAACATCTATCGTGAGGGCGAAGACCGTGCCGTCATTCTCGGCACGGTTCCTCAAGGCAAATCGCTAAGCATTTTGATCACGCATGACGTCGACTACACGCGCTCCATCAAGAACGCGCTGGACTACGCCGCGATGGAGAAGGCCCAAGGGCTGAGCGCGACTTACTTCATCCAGACGAAATATGTGCGCGACTGGAACGACGACGTGATTTTCGATGAAGAAGGTATCGCTTATATCCGGCGCCTGCGCGAATTCGACATGGAGACCGCGAGTCATTCGGTTTCACACGCTCGGAGCTTCGCCACCTTTCCCGTGGGTGACGGCGCAGAGCGCTATCCCGACTACCTGCCCTTCGTAAAAAATCACGACGAAGCGTACAACGGCAGCGTGCTGGGGGAATTGCGCGTCAGTCGCTTTTTGCTCGAACACTTCAGTGGCGCGCGCGTACAAAGCTTCAGGTCTGGCTATCTGGCGCTTCCCTTCGACCTACCGCAGGCGCTGGAAGCGACGGGGTATCGTTTCAGTTCCACACTCACGGCGAATCTCGCGCTCACCCACCTGCCTTATCGCGCCAATCGCGGACGTAGCACGCGCAGCGAAAGTACGGTGTTCGAGTTTCCCGTTACGGTCGAAGATGAGCTTGATGCGCCGATGATCAATCGGCTTCCTCAGGCGATCGAGCTGGCGCGCAAACTCGAAGCCTATGGCGGACTGTTCGTGCTGCTTATCCACCCTGATGTGCTGGATCAGAAACTCGAATTCGAGCGGCGCCTCATCGAAGCCCTGCGCGACAAGGCATGGTTCGGCTCGATGGCAACGTTCGGCGAGTGGTGGGCCACCCGTGACGGCGTCCAAATCGATGCGGAACGCGATGCGACGGGCCTGCGCATCCGCATTCATGCGCCGGCACCCATCGAGGGGCTTGTACTTCAGCCGCCGGCGGGCTTGCGCTGCGTGGCCTCGTCCGGCGCCGTACTCGGACGAGGCGGTCTCAACGTGCCCGCAGGGAACAGCGAGCTGCGCTGCAAATGAGTGCGCGCCTTGGCTCGTTGCGACGGCTATACTCATTGTTCCCTTTCCTCATATCACTTCGCGCATGACCGTCCGCCCCTTCGCATTGCGCCGCGGCCTAGGAGCCTATCTGGCGGTCGTCTTTTCGGCCCTTACAATTCTGGCGACCTTCGTCCTGACCCAGGTGATCGGGGTGACGGCGAGCACAGAGATCAAGCGCAACATCGCCGAGGATCTGGCCGCGCTCGCGGCCCTGGCCACCACGCGCCTGGATCGGAGCATGTTCGAACGCTACCGCGAAGTGCAGATCACTGCGGAGCGCAATACTTTCGGCGACGAGGTAAACGCGGCCGATGTGCAGCGCAAGACCTTCGAGTCGATGCAGGACACGCACTTCTACTACACCTGGATCGGTCTGGCCGATCTCAACGGCAAGGTACGGGTCGCGACACGCGGCATGCTGGAGGGCAGCGATGTTTCCCAGGAGCCCTGGTTCCGCAGCGCGCTCGCGGGCGTGCACGTTCTCGATCTGCACGAGGTCCGTCCCCTGGCCGAGCTTCTGCCCAATCCCGGCGACAAGCCGCTGCGCTTTGTGGCTGTCGCTTTTCCCCATCTCAACCGTAATGGCAAAACCATCGGCGTGCTGGGGGTACTTCTGTCCTGGGATGGGGCCGAGGAAGTTGCGCGCTCCATCCTCGATCGGCTTGAGGCGGGCCGTCAGATTGAATTGTTCATTCTCGACCGCGACGGCAAGGTGCTGCTCGGCCCCGAGGACATGGTTGGCCAAATCATCGAGGCACCAAGCTTCAAGGCGGCACAAGTTCGCCCCAACGGTTCGACCGTTGAACGCTGGAACGACGGCCATGACTACGTGGTGGGCTACAGCGCGAGCAGGGGATACCACAGCTATCGCGGCGTGGGATGGACCGTCCTCGTGCGCCAGGAACTGAACAATGCCTACGCGCCCGTCGCGCATTTGCAACGCAACGTGCTATGGAGCGGTGTCGCCATCGCCCTGCCCTTCTCAGTCCTTGCCTTTTTCGTCGCCAGGCGTATCACAAGACCCCTGAGGGCGCTCGCGGAATCGGCGGCGCGCATCGAAAAAGGTGAAACGATCGAAGTGGCCATCAACGACAAGGCGTATTTTGAAGTCCGCGCTTTGTCGCGCTCGCTCAATTCTCTGGTGGCCAATCTGCTGCAGAAAGAGTCCTCCCTACGCGAGCTCAATCAGAGCCTGGAACAACGCATTGAAGCGCGCACCCATGATCTCGAACAGGCTCTCGCAGAAGTCCGCGCCAGCGAGGCACGCATCCAAAGCATCCTCGACACCGCCCAGAATTCCTTCGTGGGCATGGATTTGGAGGGCAGGATTACCGACTGGAACGACCGCGCCGAAGAGGTGTTCGGCTGGAGGAAAGCAGACGTCATCGGCCGCAGCGTCGAGGAGACGATCTTGCCGCAGCGTTTCCACGCCGATTTCAGAGCGGCACTGCGCGATTTCCATCCGGATAACGCATTCTGGCTCACACAACGCTTGGAACGCGTCGCGGTCAACGGCCAGGGCGTGGAGTTTCCGGTGGAAGTGTCCATGGGACTCGCGGGCGTGAGCGGCAGCAGTTTCTTCGGCATGTTCATCTACGACATTTCCGAGCGCAAGGAAATGGAACGGATGAAGGCGGCATTCATTTCCACGGTCTCGCATGAATTGCGCACGCCGATCACCGCGATCCGTTTATCACTCGGCCTGCTCGCAACGGAGGCGGTCTCACTTGCACCGGAAATGCGTCAACTGTTGCAGGCAGCAAACGAAAGCTGCGATCGGTTGGTGCGGCTGGTGAACGATATTTTGGACATTCAAAAAATCGAAGCCGGCGGCGTGCAGTACACCATGCGGGAGCAGCCGCTGCGCCCTATCCTGCAGCAGGCGCTCGAGGCCATGCAGGCTTATGCCACCAAGTTCGGCGTGCAGCTGCAGCTGGCCGATGGGCCGGAGCAGCTACTGAAAGTGGACAGCGATCGCATTGTTCAGGTGGCGATCAATCTGCTATCCAACGCAATCAAGTTCTCGCCCAAGGGCGGCGAGGTGCGCGTCGAGTTGGAAGCGACAGAGAACGGTGCCCGCTTTTCCGTGCGGGATAATGGCCCGGGCATTCCGGAAATTTTCTGGCCGCGTGTTTTCGAGAAGTTCGCGCAGGCCGACTCTACCGATTCGCGGCAGAAAGGCGGAACCGGCCTGGGTCTAGCCATTTGCAAGGAGCTGGTGGAAGCGCACGGCGGACGGATTTCTTTCGAGAGCGAGCCGGGCCGCACCGTTTTTCATGTCTGGCTGCGCCGCGCGGGAAGCGATACCTAGTCCGGCAGTTCGTGCAAAGCGATACCGGCGAAAGATGACCAAGCCGCGAGATCCTTCTCAAGCGCGGGCAATAGGCTCCATAGGCGCGACACATCGGCGTGGAAGGTCGTCGCCTTGCCGTCCAAGGTCCGCGTCCCTTCCAATGCATAGGCCAGACCATGCGGATTGGCGCGCGCCGAACGCAGCAGGACCAGCGCGTGTAAATTCGGTGCGCGTACCGCCCAGAGCTCGCCTTGCGTCGCGCGGCGGAAACGCCATTGGCGCTCCGGCGCGATCGGCCCCGCCTCCAAAGCGATCCGAACCGGTTTTCCATGACGCGCACCCCAGTCCAGAAAGGGAGCGGCATGCGTACGTAGTTCATGCGGATCGCTGCGATAGTTCATCACCGTCACGCCGGACACCAGCGCGGGGAGCTTTTGGGCAAGACTCGGCGTAAGTCCCCAGAAGGGCAACACGACCTCAAGGGGCAAATTACCTGCAGCCGCACGCAATTTGACGAGCAGCGCTAGATAATTCCCCTCCATCCCCTCGCGATCGAGTTCGTAGCCTGGCATCAGGTAGGGTTCGATATCGAACTGCATGCCGCCTATACGTGACCGCGGCGGCACCTCCGCGTTGTAGCGCGCATAAGCGGCGACGCGCGCCACCGTCGCTGAATGTTCGCTCGGGAGGATCATCTGCGGATCGCCGTCGACTGACCACACGGCGATTCCCTGTTTGCCGGCTTTTTCAACAAAGGCCCGCAACACCGCGGCATTACTTACTTTGCCTTCGATTACCGGCACCGATATGAACAAAGTGCGCAAATCGTGACGTCGAGCAAAGGCAAGCGTAGCTTCCGCCTGTTCGCTCCACGCCATGCTGCGCCACATCCATGCGGCGCGCCCGGGCACGGGTTGCGGCAATGCCTGCAATTGGACGCTATCGATACGCATGCGTCCCGCCGCTTGCGGACAGAGCAAAACGAAATGCCGCCACTGTTCACGCTCGAAACCGCGCGCCGGCCAAGCGACAGCCGCTTCGACCGGAACATCGCGTTCAAGCCCAAAGGTCCCCAGAGCGATAGCGCTTTCGCGCGCCGCCAGGTCGCGGTCGGCAACTTGAAATTCGAACTGTCCCTGGCCCGCCGCGAGGACACGAATCCGCGTACTCGCCAACGGCATGCGTCCTTGTGCGGTCAGTATCACTCCCGCAACTCGCTCGCCCGCCGCACATTCCAGATGCAATGCGCCGGCACGCGACTCGAGGCGCGCGCGCTCATCGGCACCGAAAGCACGTGCTTCGAGCTTCGAAAGCAGTTCGCTGCCCACTGGCAGAATCGGCTCAGTTGCTGGCGTTGCGGGCGTTGCTGCCGACACTTCGCCAAAGTCGATGTTGCGAATCGCCACACGTCCTTCTTGTTCTTCACCGTAAAATATCAAGCGTTCGCCCAAGCGCGCCTCGCTCGCGATAATGCGCACCGCCTTGATGGCATCTGGCGGCACCTCCAGAACGAAGCTGGGGCAACGCGGATCGCCTTCGGCTTCGCCTACATATAAACGCGAACGACTGCCGTCCGCGCCGATCAGTTCACCCTGCGCAATCGCCCCCTGAGGCACAACCTCGGGCGGACAAACTTGCAGCGTAGCCGCGCGAGCGCCGCTCAACGCGAAACCCGCGCAGAGAAAAAGAGCGATTCGAATTCTTTCACGTGTCATTGCGCTGCCACGCCGCCTTGCGTTTCATCGAACCCCAAGCGGATTCACGCTGGAACACCCATTCCAGCAGACCGACAAAGCGCCACCAGGTATTGAGTTGCCCATAGCCGAAGTTCTCCACGACCATGGTCACGCCAAGAACGCACAAGTGCTTCCCCTTCGGATAGATATGAAAAGACATTTCCTCCAGCAGCAGTCCCGAGGTCGACAACAGGATGCCGAGACACGCCGCAACGAAGAAAAATGCGCCGAACGCCGTCCAGTTGATCCAGCCATTGAGCGCAGCCACCGCGACGAACACGTAGCCGCTTATCTCGATGATAGGCCCAAGACACTCGAAAAACAGCATGAAGGGAAAGGCAACCCACCCCGGCATGCCGCCACGCCGACTGAACATCAGGCGCCAGTGGGAGAACAGGCTTTCAACAAGGCCGCGTTGCCAGCGCACTCTTTGACTTCTTAAGCTACGCAGATCCTCAGGCACCTCGGTCCAGCACACCGGGTCGGGGACAAACTCAATGCGATAGTCCTGTTTGCGCTCGCGCAGCATGCGGTGCAGACGCACGACCAGCTCCATGTCTTCGCCGATGGTCTCCGTCCGGTAGCCGCCGACGGAGATAACTGTCTCCTTGCGGAAGACTCCAAAGGCGCCGGAGATGATGAGCATGCCGCCGAGCGCGGACCACCCCAGGCGTCCAAACAGGAAGGCTCGCAAATATTCCACCACCTGGAACAGGGCAAGGATGTTGCGCGGAAAGTCCACGCGCGTAAGAAAACCTTCGTGGACTTCGCAACCGTTTGCAATACGCACCGTTCCCCCGGTTGCGACAACGCGCACATCGCGCAAGAAAGGCCGTGTGACGCGCCGCAGACTGTCGCGTTGCAGAACAGAATCGGCATCCACGCCGCAAAATAGCGGGTAGCGCGACGCGTTAATGCCTGCGTTGAGAGAGTCCGCCTTACCACCGTTCTCCTTGTCGATCACGCGCAGGTTGGGATGGCGCGCCGAGAGATATACCTGCCGCACCTTCTTGGTGGGAATCTGAATGCGCAGTGCCGCCGGAAACGGCTCCAGCGCGAAGGCCTCGCGCAGGGCTTCCAGCGTGCCATCACGCGAACCGTCGTTCACCACTACGATCTCGTATTCTCTGTACGCCAATTGCAACATGGAGCGCACCGATCCGGCGATGGTGCTCTCCTCGTTATAAGCCGGCACGATGATGGTGACGGGAAGTTCAAGCGCAGTGTGCAAATGGGGCAAATCCGACAGCACCTCTTCATGCATATGCCGCCGCAAGGTGATGAGCGAACAAAGATTGAGTAGCAGATACGCGCCGTTCAACAGCACGAAATATGCGGCGAAGAGCCAAGTGAAAAGTTTGGCGACTTGAGGGTCCATTACACGGCGCTTTCCGCCAGCACTTGGCGCATGATGTCGCGTGCAAAGGAATCGTTCGCTTTCTCCGCCAGCGCCTCCATGTCCGACCTATCCAAGAAAGGCAGTTGCGCGAGTGCCTGTGCGCTGCGGTAGCGCACCCACCACTCGCGATCGGCAAGCAGGCGCGCCATCGCGGAGACATCTTCCGGCTGCGCGAATCGACCCAAAGCCTTGACGGCTTGCAAACGCACACGCCAATTTTGATGACTCATCAATTCCAGTACCACAGGTTTCAATACGGGATCGACACACAGTTTGAGTGCCCCGGCCTTGACCTCCATTTCCGTATGAAGCAAAAGCGGCAACAGCATTTCGCCGGGTGGGCTCAAGTCGAGCACATCCGCCAACTGCAGCAGACGTGTTAAACCCTCCACTTCGCGCTCATGCGGAAGTGCTTCGAGCAACGCGGCTTGCACTGCAGGCCTGTTTTCTTGTAATACGCCGCCCGTTTCGAGCACCGACCACTCACCCGACACAAGTGCTCGGACCGCGTGGCGCGCTGCGGCCTCGGGATCGATCTGCAGCAGCGCCCATCGCGCATGAAAGGACAGCAGGCGATCAGGGTCAACGCTTAACTGCTGCATCGCCTCAAGACTGGAACGGTCGGCCAAGTAACCTAGCGTCAGCGCAGCCAAGGCGCGCTCCGAACGGTTGCCATGTTTCAGCAATGTGCGCGCGAGCGCATCGGCTCCCAATCGGCGCGCTATGTCATTCAGCAGATCGCGCGTGCCGCCGCGCAGGGAAATCTGAAAGTGCAGCCAGAGCTTGAGGAACTGCGGCACCTCCTTCTTCGGCAAGGGCAACAGTTCCATCAGCGTTTCACCCGCTAGTGCCATATTAAGTACGGAACGCCATTTGTTCACACAGTGTTCCGTGTGTCGCTCTCGTCGCCGCAACCGCAAGCGCAGCACCACGATCTGCAATAGCGAAAGCATAGCCAGCAGCAAGGCCGCCGCCCCGCCCCAAAGCGCTGCATTTACGAAAGGATCAGAAATTGTATTCGACACCAAGCGTCAGACCCCGGCGGTTGTAGAAATCGCCCTGCTTCACATAGCTCAGCGCATAACGCAGCGCCCACCGCCCCGGCTCCAAGTCGTGCTTGCCGATCAGCGCATAGCTGCGCACGTCGGCGATGACCACGCCGGTGCCGACGTTGGTCGCCTCCTCCCCATCTGCGAAAGAGAACACCACGCTGCTTGTGTCGGTGTAGTAGTAGGCTCCGCGCAGTTCGTAACTGTGCGCGGTAACGCTGAAAGCGCGCGACGGGCGCCACGCCACCAGTGCGCTGAAATTGCCGAAGTAGTGTTCCAGCATCAACAGGCCCTGGTTAACACGCACGTCGTCGTAGCGCGTCGTGCGCGCGCCGCCGTGCACCAGCCACGCGCGCGCAATCTCGTATTGCAGCACGCCGTCGAACAAAGTCTCGG
>DATEEW010000312.1:0-3108 GCA_035280965.1 Burkholderiales bacterium | reverse complement strand
AAGTGGCGGTGCTTTAGGTGCTTCCACTCCGCCCGGACAAACTGGGCATACCGGGCAAGCGGCTGCTGTAGTGGGGCACGTGGCAGGTGTCGGAGTTGTGCAGGCCGTCAAGCCTGCAATCAACGTGATCAGCGCTGTGCGCGTTAACATCCGCGCAGACTCTAAGAGAAAGGCGTTCATGGACGCAGGATTGTTGTTGCTTCTTGCCGAAGCCGGTTTGGCGCTCGCGCTATTTATATTCATCATCTGGTGGACTTTGCCGAAGAAAGACAAGTCCGACAAGCAAGATTAGGGAATGTCCGATTAAGTACCAGGGATGGTCGCGAGTGTGCGCAGCTGTACGAGCGAGGGCAAACTAAAACAAGGCCTTGGACGCCTTAAGCCGGCAGCACGATTCATCAATCAACCTTGATCAGAGCTTTTTAAGCGCGTGGCGATTAGTGCAAGACGCGCGGAACCGACAAGGTGAATTCCGGAATCGGCGTATCGAAGCGCGTTCCATCCGCAGCTAGCATTTGATAGCTGCCGCGCATGGTCCCAACGGGCGTGGGAATGGCGGCGCCGCTCGTATATTCGAAACTTTCGCCCGGCGCGAGCGAGGGTTGTTCGCCGATCACACCCAGCCCGCGCACTTCCTGGACTTCGTTGTTCGAGTCGGTGATCAGCCAATGCCGGCTGATCAGACGCGCGGCAACGCTGCCCGAATTGCGAATGGTGATGGTATAGGCAAAAACAAAACGCGCGGCCTGCTCATCCGATTGTTCGGGCAGGTATTGCGGTTGCGCCTCGACTACGATGTGATATTTGTCGTTCACCCGAATATTGAGCCTGAATTCGGGGCGGGATACAACAACCGCTTATTTTTGACGATGGGTTTTGGGATCGACGGTCCACGCATCGGCCGGCGTACGATAGCCGAAGGACTCGATGTGCTGGCTCGAAAGCGTTAGGAGCGCTTGAACGACGTCGGCCGGAAAGCCTGCGCGATCGCCTCGTTCGTCGATTAGCAATTTATCGAAATAACTGTCCAACTCCGGCGTACCCCACAGACTCTGAATCGCCTCGGCGATGCGCGGAAACCTCGCTTCGACAACGGGCAGGGGATAATATTGTTCGACCTTGGGCGCCAAGTGCGCTTTCTGGTCGATATGCTGCTGATCCAACTCTTGTGAGCTGAAGAGGGAAGGAAACTCGAGTTTGTCGTCGTTAGATTGCTTGACGGTTGTCATTGCCCTGTCCGCGGGTGAAACGCGTGGCCCGAAGGATTTCTACGTCCTGCCGAGCATAGCGTCTAAGCCTTCATTCCCAAGGTAAAATCCTGTCATTTCCAAGGAAGCTCGGCCCCTAATGTCTCAGTCTAAAACCTATCGCATCGCGCCTAGCATCCTTTCGGCGAACTTTGCCCGGCTAGGCGAAGAAGTGCAACAAGTCGTCAACGCCGGCGCCGATTTCATTCACTTCGACGTGATGGACAATCATTACGTCCCCAATCTCACGATAGGGCCGCTGGTCTGCGAGGCCATTCGGCCGTTGACCAAGGCGAAAATCGACGTGCATCTCATGGTGAAGCCGGTCGACCGCATTATTCCGGACTTCGCCAAGGCGGGCGCGGACATCATCAGTTTCCATCCTGAGGCAAGCGAGCATGTGGATCGCACGATCGGTCTAATTCGCGACTCGGGGTGCAAAGCAGGCCTCGTCTTCAATCCGGCGACGCCGCTCCATTGGCTTGATCACACGCTGCATCAGCTCGATCTCGTGTTGATCATGTCGGTGAACCCGGGTTTTGGCGGGCAAAAATTCATTCCTCAGGCGCTGGAGAAATTGCGCGAAGTACGTCGTCGCATCGATGCAAGCGGCAGAGACGTAATGCTTGAAATCGACGGTGGTGTGAAAGTCGACAATATCGCGGAAATCGCCAAGGCCGGGGCCTGCACATTTGTCGCCGGCTCGGCCATTTTCGGAGCCAAAGATTACAAGGCCACTATCGACGCAATGCGTGCCGCGCTCGCGGAAGTATGACCGCGCGGTTTCGCGCCGTACTTTGCGATTTGGACGGCACCCTGCTCGATACAGCGCAGGACTTGGCGAATGCGGCGAACCGTATGTTGGCAGATATGAAATTGCCGCTACGGACGGCGAGCGAAATCTCGCGATATATCGGTAAGGGTATTCCAACCCTGGTGCATCGGAGCCTGAGCGGTCGTCTCGATGGCAAGGCCGACGCTGCGCTATACGAGCGCGCGTTGCCGCTGTTTGAAAACTATTACGCCGAAGAGTCGGGGCTCAACACGCGGCTTTATCCCGGAGTGCTCGAAGGCCTGGCGCATCTGCGTGCGGCGGGAATTCCGCTTGCTTGTCTCACCAATAAAGCGGAACGCTATACCCTCGATTTGTTGAAAGACATGGATCTGGCGTCCTATTTCGATCTCATCGTGAGCGGCGATAGCTTGCCGCGCAAAAAGCCGGACCCCATGCCGGTTTTGCATGCCTGTGAACGTCTTGGCGCAACGCCCGATCAAGCGCTTATGGTCGGCGATTCGATGAACGATGTGGAAGCGGCGCGAGCGGCTGGCGTTCGAGTTATTGTGGTGCCCTACGGCTATACGGAAGGCGAGCCGGTTGAAAGTCTATGTGCCGATGCCGTGGTGGCGGATTTGCGGGCCGCCGCTGCTTACGCGGGTGCTTGAGGACGGCCCGTTGTCCAGGGCTCATCGCCGATGCTATAGTGTGGCCGTCTTTCAGCAAGCAATTCAACGACAAGGCATATTCGTGAGTCGCTTCTTCTTCGCTTCCTTATGGCAACCCGCGCGCAGCGATTGGCGTCGTTGGCGCTGAGTTTTTGCGGTTGTCCTGCGCGCCCTTATTCGGCGCGATAGTTGACGAAGAATTTTTCTGGAGCGATTCATGACCGAAGCCGAATTCAAACGGCTGGCCGAGGCGGGTTATAACCGGGTGCCCCTGGTACTCGAAACCCTGGCCGATCTAGATACCCCCCTTTCGATTTACCTCAAGCTCGCCAATCGTCCGCATACCTATTTGCTGGAATCGGTGGTGGGCGGCGAACGTTTCGGGCGCTATTCCTTTATTGGACTCGCGGCACGCACG
>DATEEW010000311.1:0-2329 GCA_035280965.1 Burkholderiales bacterium | reverse complement strand
CTTTCGAAGTGCACTTTGGCCGTGATCAGAGCGCCCAATGATGCATAGATGGTGCTCGGATATTGTTCTAGTAGCGTGCCACTCAGGTCGGCGATTTTTTTCGCTTCGCGCGACTCGGCCGCTTTCAGCATTTCGCCGTAAATCACGCTCGCCTCGGCGGCCTGATTGCTTTTGTGTTGGGTCCAATACCGTACCCCGGCAATAACCAACAAGCCCAGCGTGATAGCGGTCAACACCAACCCGCCGTGACGCTTCCACCAGTCTTTCAGTTGAATCAGCTTTTCTTGTTCTTCCAGATCGTAAGTCGCCATTTCAGGCCTCCTCGCCTTGCGTGTCGCCGTAGAGCCATTCGGCTACGGCTTCGGATACTTTGTCGATACTCGTGCGGATTTGCGGCCGTGCCTCGCGCAACGCTTTAAGACTCGCCTCGCCGGCCGCCACTTCATCTTCACCCAGGATGACAGCGATATGTGCCCCGCTGCCGTCCGCCTTTTTCATTTGCGCCTTGAAGTTGCCCCCGCCGGCGTGGCGCACCACACTGAATCCGTGACTGCGCAAATTCTCCGCGACGGTGAAACTCAAACGCGCAGCGGACTCGCCTTGATACAAAAGATACACATCGCAGGCTTCCGGTTGCAGCCAGTCGGCATCGGCATCTTTCAACAGAGCGAGCAAACGCTCGATCCCCATGGCAAAGCCCGCAGCAGGCGCAGGCTTGCCGCCAATTTGAGCGATCAAGCCGTCGAAACGGCCGCCGGCGCACACCGTACCTTGCGCGCCGAGTTTGTCGGTCACCCATTCAAAGACAGTCAGATTGTAGTAATCGAGTCCGCGCACCAGTCGTGGATTGATGCGATAGGGAATACCGGCGTCTTTCAAAACCTGCTGTACGCCTTCAAAGTGCGAGAGTGAGTCGGCACCAAGGTAGTCGAGCAGCTTGGGCGCCGACTCGATGAGCGCTTGCATCGTAGGATTCTTGCTATCGAGCACGCGCAAAGGATTCACATGCAAGCGTCGACGCGAATCGTCGTCCAGTGCTGCTTCATGCTGACGCAAATAATCGACAAGCGCTTCGCGATGCGCTGCGCGCTCCTGCGAACTACCCAGGGAATTGAGTTCGAGTTTGATGTGCTCGAGGCCCAGATCGTCCCAGAGCCGCGCACACATGAGCAGCAATTCGGCATCGATGTCCGGTCCCGCGTAACCGAGCGCTTCGACACCGACTTGATGAAACTGTCGATAACGCCCTTTTTGCGGACGCTCGTGCCTGAACATGGGCCCCATATACCAAAGCCGCTGCGGACCGTTATAGAGCATCGAATGTTCGATCGCGGCGCGCACGGTCGAGGCGGTGCCTTCGGGCCGAAGCGTCAAGTGTTCGCCGTTTAATTCATCGACGAAACTGTACATTTCTTTTTCCACGATATCGGTCGCTTCGCCGATAGCGCGCTTGAAGAGCTGGGTATGCTCCAGCAAAGGCGTACGGATATTGCGATAGCCGTAGCTCGCGAGCCACGCCCGAACGATATCTTCGAAGCGTTCCCACAATGCCGCTTCGTCGGGCAGGATATCGTTCATCCCGCGCACCGCTTGTAAGGATTGACTCATGTTTTGACTGAGATTCTGATTAACGTTTTTCTATGAATGTTGCCGCAAGCTTGAAGCGTTCAAGGCGTTGATTGACTTTGTCCTCGCTGGTACAGCTAGCTACGCGCACTCGCGATCATACTCATCACTTAATCAGGCTTTCTCCAGCCGCTTAGACTGCGGCTTTAATAGGGATGCTTTTCGAGGTCTTGCTATGTTTCGCACGCTGCACTCCACCAGAGCCGTAGGTGCGATGGACATAGTCTTCGACGATTAGTTGGAATTCTTCGGCGATCCGATCACCCTTCAAGGTGACAGTCTTTTCGCCGTCCACGTAGATAGGCGCCACCGGCGTTTCACCCGATCCGGGCAAGCTGATACCGATATTCGCATGTTTGGATTCGCCCGGTCCGTTCACCACACAACCCATCACCGCGACGCTCATGCTTTCGACGCCGGGATACTGGTCGCGCCACACGGGCATTTGCTCGCGCAAATAACGCTGGATCTTATCGGCCAGCTCCTGAAAATAGGTGCTGGTCGTACGACCGCAACCGGGACAAGAGATCACCAAGGGCGTAAACGAACGCAGCCCCATCGTTTGCAGAATTTCCTGCGCCACGATCACTTCGCGCGTCCGCGCGCCGCCGGGCTCGGGCGTGAGCGAAATACGAATCGTATCGCCGATGCCTTCTTGCAACAGCACTCCAAGTGCGGCGGTCGAGGCCACGATGCCTTTGGA
>DATEEW010000310.1:0-5648 GCA_035280965.1 Burkholderiales bacterium | reverse complement strand
CGAGTGTCATACTCGACGTGGGCCACAATCCTCACGCTGCGGCGGTATTGCGCGAAAACCTTGGCAATATGGGCTTCTATCGCCGCACTTTTGCTGTCGTGGGCATGCTGCGGGATAAGGATATACGCGGTGTGTTCGAACATCTGCGCGGTCGTATCGAGGTGTGGTATGTGGCCACGCTCGACAATCCGCGCGGTGCGCAGGCAAGCGAGCTTGCCGCCGCTTTGCAGGAGGCAAATGCCGGCGGAGACGTTAAATTGTTTCAATCGCCGCGGGAAGCTTATGCGGCCGCTGCGGCCGAGGTGCTGGAGGATGATAGAATTTTGGTCTTCGGATCCTTCTATACCGTCGCCGAAGTCATGCAGGCCCGTGGCCTGATCTGAATGCGGTTTTGGCGGTCACGCGGTCCATTTGAAACGGAAGTTATGGCGACCCCGGCTCAAGACGAGGCTTTAGACTTAAAGCGACGCGCAAGGCGGCGCTTGGTCGGCGCGATTGCGCTAGTACTCTTTCTGGTGATCGTGCCCCCGTTGGTCATGGACCTGGAGCCCAAATCGATCAACACGACCTTGCAGGTTGAAATTCCCCCGCAAAGCAGTGCGCCGCTTCCGTTGCCGAATTTGCCGGCGAAGCCGGTGCCCGAGGAATCCACGGATCCTGCCAAAGCGCTTTCGGAACCGGGTCCATCGCCTGCGACGACTGAAAGCGATGCAAAACGGGTCGATGCGGAAACCAAACGGGCCGAAGCGATTCTTAATCAAGAAGGCACTTACATTGTTGCGCTGGCGACCTTGTCCAAAAAGGAGAATGTGCGCCAGTTGCAAAGCAAACTGACTCAGATTGGCATCAAGTCCTATACCGAGCCGGTGAAAACCGCGACTGGCGATCAGACGCGCGTGCGCGCGGGCCCCTTCTCCAGCAAGGAAGCGGCGGAAAAAGCACGTAGCAAATTGCAGCAAATGGGTTACAAACCGGGGGCGGTTAGCGCGAAATGACCTGGGTCGATTACACGGCCTTCGCGATCGTCGCGGTTTCGGTGTTGTTGGGTTTATGGCGCGGTTTTTTGCGCGAGGCGATTTCGGTGATCGGATGGATCCTCGCTTTGTGGTTGGCGGCGCGATTCGCGCCTATGGCGGCGCTGTGGCTGCCCCAGGATTTCACCACGCCGCTGGTGCGGCAATTGATTGCGGCCATACTGATATTCATCGTCGTGTCGTTGCTGGCGGGATTGATCGGGTGGTTGGTCGCGAAACTCGCGCATTCGATCGGTTTGGGTTTGGTCGATCGCGGACTTGGCGCAATATTCGGTTTCGGACGTGGGGTAATGATTGTATTGGTATGCGCGGTGTTGATTGGGCTGACTTCATTAACCCGTCAGCAAGGTTGGCGCGAAGCGGCGTTGCGCGGACCGCTTGAAACGGCGGCCATTGCCCTGAAGCCTTATTTGCCGCAGGCGATCGCGGCAAGAATGCGTTATGAGTAGTCTTTTGAAAGAGATCGAGCTATGTGCGGAGTCATAGGCGTCGTTGCCAAAGGACCGGTCAATCAGTTGCTCTATGACGGATTACTGGTGCTGCAGCATCGGGGGCAGGATGCGGCGGGTATGGTCACATCCGAAGGCAAGGCCTTCCATATGCACAAGGGACCAGGTCTGGTGCGAGACGTGTTCCGTACGCGGGATATGCGTTCGTTGCCCGGTACTATTGGCATCGCCCATTGCCGTTATCCCACCGCGGGGTCCGCCTCCAATGCCGGCGAGGCGCAGCCTTTTTACGTGAACTCGCCCTTCGGTCTTGTGTTGGGTCACAACGGCAACCTGACCAACGCGGATCAACTCAAAGAGGAAATGTTCCGCCTCGATCTGCGCCATATCAATACCAACTCCGACTCCGAAGTGTTGTTGAATGTGTTGGCGCATGAGTTGGAGCGCGCTGCCTCAGGTTACAAACTCGATGCCGAAACGGTATTCAAAGCGGTAGGGCACGTCTATCGTCGCTTGAAGGGCGCTTATGCCGTCGTCGCGATGATTGCGGGCGTAGGTCTGGTGGGTTTTCGCGATCCGCATGGGATTCGACCGCTTGTCATCGGTCGCAACGAAACGCCGCAAGGACCGGAATGGATACTTGCTTCGGAAAGCGTCGCGCTCGATGCACTAGGCTTCCACGTCGAACGCGATGTGAATGCCGGCGAAGCCATTCTGATCGACATAGAAGGTAATTTCCATTCACGTCAGTGCGGTGAGTCCAAACTGACGCCCTGTATTTTCGAGCACGTCTATCTGGCTCGCCCGGACTCGCTCATCGATGGCGTTTCGGTCTATGAGGCGCGCCTCCATATGGGCGAAAAGCTTGCGGAAAAAATTCGCGACAAGTATCCCGATCTGAAAATCGATGTGGTGATTCCGGTGCCGGATACCAGCCGCCCCATTGCGATGGAGCTCGCCCAAGGGCTGGGCGTCACTTATCGCGAAGGTTTCGTGAAGAACCGCTATATCGGCCGCACCTTCATCATGCCGGGACAGGGCGTGCGCAAAAAATCAGTGCGCCAGAAACTGAATGCCATCGGCCTTGAGTTCAAAGACAAGAATGTGCTGATCGTCGACGATTCCATCGTGCGCGGGACCACCAGTCGCGAAATCGTGCAAATGGCGCGCGAAGCGGGCGCACGGAAAGTTTATTTTGCTTCCGCTGCGCCGCCGGTGCGTTTTCCCAATGTGTACGGAATCGATATGCCGACGCGTCACGAATTGCTGGCGACCGGCCGTACCGAAGACGAAATCGCAAAAGAGATTTGTGCGGATGCGGTGATTTACCAGGATCTCGAGGCGTTGATCGAAGCGGTGAGGGTGCTCAATCCAAAACTCACCGAATTCGAAACCTCCTGTTTCGACGGCAAGTATGTGACGGGCGATGTGAGCGCCGAATATCTGGCCGAAGTTGAACATCGCCGTGACGACAAGCGTGGCGAAGAAGAAAGCGAAGAGGGCGAAGACCAGATCGCCTGAGGGGTATTCGGCGATTTGACAAGCGCCTGCCCGGCACGCTAAGTTTCGTTTGCGCCGATTTGAAGTAACAGCTTGCGGGCGCTCCGGCCCGGCCGGATTCAATAAATGCGGCTAAAGCGTGGCGCGTCGTGCGGTGCAAGCCGCCTCAAACCCGTTCTAGCCTCAAGCTGAACGGGTTTTTTATTTTCACGATCGGAAACGCGAATAGGGTCGCGAGCCGGCCAGGCAACTGATCGTTAAGAGAGAGTGCGATCCATGAGCGACGATTTAGACAAATATGAATTCGATACGCTGGCCGTGCGAGCCGGAACGGTGCGCAGTCAGTTCAACGAACATTCCGAAGCGCTGTTCTTGAGTTCGAGCTTCAAGTTCAAAAGTGCGGCGCAAGCGGCAGCGCGTTTCGCCAACGAAGAGCCGGGCCCGATCTATTCTCGCTTCAGCAATCCCACCATTTCCATGTTCACCGATCGCCTTGCGGCGCTCGAAGGAGCGGAGGCTTGCATTGCAACGTCTTCCGGCATGTCTGCAATTCTTTCCTGCGTCATGGGTTTGATGAAAGCGGGCGAGCATATCGTCGCCTCTTCGGGTGTATTCGGCGCAACCGTGACTTTGTTCGGCACGATCATGGCGAAGTTCGGTATCGAAACCACGTGGGTATCGAGTGTGGATCCGCGCGATTGGGAGAAGGCTGTGAAGCCCAATACCAAGATGCTGTATCTGGAAACGCCTTCGAATCCGATGATGGAAATTTTCGATATCGTTGCGCTGAAGGCGGTCGCGCAAAAAGGCGGCGCCTGGCTGGTGGTCGACAATTGTCTGTGTACGCCGGCTTTGCAAAAGCCCTTGGAACTCGGTGCGGACATCGTTGTGCATTCGGCGACGAAGTACATCGACGGACAAGGTCGGGTGTTGGGCGGCACGGTGCTTGTGTCTAAAGAATTGGTTATCGAACAAATCGGTGCCTTTTTGCGGACCGCGGGTCCCAGCTTGTCTCCTTTCAATGCCTGGATCATGTTGAAGGGCTTGGATACCTTGCGTCTGCGCATGGATGCGCAATCGGCGAATGCGTTGGCGATTGCGCAATGGCTGGAACAGCATCCGCGCGTGGAACGGGTCTACTACCCGTTCCTGCAATCGCATCCGCAATATGCTCTGGCGAAAAAACAGCAAAGCGCCGGTGCGGCCGTTGTTTCCTTCGAGGTTAAAGGGGAAAGGGAGGCCGCTTGGCGCGTGATCGATCAGACCAAACTGATTTCCATTACAGCGAACCTGGGCGATACGCGGACGACGATTACCCATCCGGCAACGACGACGCACGGCCGTATCAGCCCCGAAGCGCGGGCCGCAGCGGGTATCAAGGATGGTCTGCTACGTGTCGCGGTGGGGCTGGATGCGGTCGAGGATCTGAAGCGCGATTTGCAGGGGGGACTGCAAAGCTAGAGTGCGATTGCGCAGCAGCCTTCGGCGTCGCAGCGCAGATAACTGCCGCGCGTGTACCAGTCGCCCAATACCCAGCGCTCGCAGTCGTAGCCGTCGAGGTGGTGCACATGTCGAGCGGGGCGATGCGTATGGCCGTGAATCAAGCGCGGATACGCATTGCTGCGCAATACACGCTCTACTTCTTCAATATTTACATCCATTAATTGCGCCGGCGTATCGCGCTTGGTCCGTTCGCTGGTCTCGCGCAGCTTTGCGCCAATGTGTCGACGCAAGGCCAAAGGAAGCGCCAGAAATCCACGCAGGATCAGTGGGCGCCGCCAACGCGCCCGGGCCTGCATATAGGCAAGGTCATCGGTGCAAAGCGTGTCGCCGTGCATCAACAGCGTGCGTTGGCCGTACACGTCGATAAGCGTCGGATCGCCGAGCAAGTGCAAACCCGCTTTTTTCGCGGCTTTGCGACCGATTAAGAAATCGCGGTTTCCGTGCATCAAATACACCGGCACACCGCTGGCCGAGAGTTCCGCCACTGCGGTAATCACGCCCCGATTGAATTCCTCGTCGGCATCTTCGTCGCCGACCCAGTATTCGACCAGATCGCCGAGGATATAAAGCGCCGCCGCTTCGCGCGCTTCCTCACGCAAAAACTTGCGGAAGCTTTCGTAGATTTGCGGCCGTACCGCGGCCAGATGCAGATCCGAAACGAAAAGAGTGGGTTTGGCCGCGGTGTTCACGCTTCTAAAAGGCGCTTAAACAACTTCTGCGCGTTCGATAATCACATCTTCTACCGGCACATCCTGATGGAACCCCGTGCGACCGGTCGCCACGCCTTTGAGCTTATCGACGACATCGGTGCCTTCCACCACTTTAGCGAACACGGCATAGCCCCAGCCCTGTGTCGTGGGTGCGCTGAAATTCAGAAAATCGTTGTTTTTTACATTAATGAAAAACTGCGCGGTGGCCGAATGCGGGTCGGAGGTGCGAGCCATTGCGACCGTGTATTTGTCGTTCTTCAAACCATTGTCCGCCTCGTTCTTGATCGGATCTTGAGTCGGTTTCTGTTTCATTCCGGGCTCGAAGCCGCCGCCCTGGATCATGAAGCCCGGGATCACGCGATGAAAAATCAGGCCGTCGAAGAAACCGTCGTCGACATAGTCGAGGAAATTCTTCGCGGAGATGGGAGCTTCTTTCTCGAACAGCTCGACTT
>DATEEW010000309.1:0-3627 GCA_035280965.1 Burkholderiales bacterium | reverse complement strand
AATGTTCAGCAAAGCGCCCGTCGGTTTTTGCCGATTGACGCCTGCGAACGCACCCACTTGCGGCAACCGATCGGCGTTGACGACGTCTACAATAGCGCGCGCCTGGCGCAACCGGGCCGCCGCGGCCAGCAATTGCGGATTGGCGGCGATGGCTTGCGTTTCGATCGCGTTCAAGCCTTCGTCGTTGAATAGGCGCCACCATTCGCCGCGCTCTGCCGTCTCGTTAGGCTGCGCTTCTTTCCAGGCACCCTTTTCGTTTTCCGGCAATTGCGCCGCTTCCTTATAGGCCTGCGGCACATCGATCGCCGGCTGCTCGAAATCCGGTGCCAGTGAGCATCCGGTCAATGCAATCGTCATCAACGAAAGACTGAATATTGTTTTCATGATTGCTCCCTTAGGCTTCCGTCGGCTTGGGATCGGCGCGCGGCGTGTAGTGCTGCTGACCGACGTGATGCGGCCGTTTTCCGAATTTGCGCAAGACCACATAAAACACCGGCGTAAGCAACAGCCCGAATAAGGTGACCCCCAACATTCCCCAGAACACGGCAATGCCCATGGCTTTACGCATTTCCGCACCTGCGCCGGTGGAGAGCGCCAGCGGCACCACGCCCATGATGAAGGCGAAGGAGGTCATCAGAATCGGACGCAGCCGCATGCGGCAAGCTTCCAGAGCCGCCTTCTCAACGCTATGGCCCATGATTTCCAGCTCGCGCGCAAACTCGACAATAAGAATCGCGTTTTTGCACGCCAAGCCGACAAGCACGAACAGCGCGATCTGCGTGAAAATGTTGTTGTCACCGCCGAAAGCCCGCACGCCCGTAATCGCGCACAACAAACACATCGGCACGATCAAAATCACCGCGAGCGGCAAAGTGAAACTTTCGTATTGAGCCGCCAACACCAGGAACACCAGCAACACGCAAAGCGGAAACACCAGAATGGCTGTGTTACCCGCCAGGATCTCCTGATAGGTCAGATCGGTCCATTCGAAAGCCATGCCGCGCGGCAGCGTTTCGTTCACGATTTTCTCGATGGCTGCCTGTGCTTCGCCGGAACTAAAGCCAGGTCCGGCAGCGCCATTGATATCGGCGGTAGGAAAGGCGTTATAACGCATCGCTCGGCCGGGACCATAGCTTTGCTCCACGTCCATCAACGAAGCGAGCGGCAGCATTTCGCCGTCACGGTTACGCGTCTTCAGCGCACCGATATCTTCCGCGTGCGAACGGAAAGGCGCGTCCGCCTGCACCACTACGCGATACGTCCGACCGAAACGATTGAAGTCGTTGACATACAGTGAACCCAAATAGATCTGCATGGTGTTGAAGACGTCGGTGACCGGCACGCCCATGCGCTTCGCTTTTTCGCGATCGAGGTCCGCATAGATCTGCGGCACATTGATCTGGAAACTGGAAAACACGTTCATCAGACCCGGGGTCTCGCGCGCCTTCATCTGAATCTGCTGCACGGCCTGGAACAACGCTTCATTGCCGAGCGCCGCCCGATCTTCGACCTGCATTTTGAATCCGCCGATCTGACCGATTCCGTTCACCGGCGGCGGCGGAAAAACGGCAATAAAGGCGTCCTGAATGCCGAAGAGCCGTTTGTTGATCTCACCCGTAATGCCTTCGGCAGTGAGCTCGGGCGATTTCCGTTTATCGAAATCGTCCAAAGTGAAAAATACGATGCCTTCGTTGGGCGCGTTGCTGAAATTCGCAATCGACAAACCGGGGAAGCCCACCGCTTCTTTGATGCCGGGCGTTTTCAACGCGATATCCGACATGCGGCGAATCACTTGTTCCGTGCGATCCAAGGAAGCGCCCTCGGGCAACTGCGCGAAGCCGACCAAATATTCCTTGTCCTGTTGCGGCACGAAACCGCCGGGCACCAACTGGAACATGACGTATGTGAGCCCGATGAGAATGGCGTACACGCCCAGTGCGGCAGCTTTGCGGTTCAGGATACCGGCTACACCGCCTTGGTAACGATCCGCGGAGCGATGGAAGAAACGGTTGAAGCGCGTGAAGAACCAACCCAGATAACGATCCATTCCGCGCGTGAGCCAATCTTTAGGCGCATCGCTCGGCTTCAACAATATGGCGGCTAGGGCCGGCGAAAGCGTGAGCGAGTTGAACGCCGAAATGATGGTGGAAATCGTAATGGTCAAAGCAAACTGTTTATAAAACTGCCCTGTGAGCCCGCTAATAAACGCGATAGGCACGAACACGGCGCAGAGCGTCAGCGCGATAGCGATAATCGGCCCGCTCACTTCCTTCATCGCCTTGTAGGTTGCTTCCTTTGCATCGAGGCCGAGTTCGATATTGCGCTCGACGTTCTCCACCACCACGATTGCGTCATCCACCACGATACCGATGGCCAGCACCAGACCGAACAAGGTCAGCGCGTTGATGGAAAAACCGAACAGCAGCAGCAGACCGAAAGTGCCGACAATCGACACAGGCACAGCGACCAACGGAATGATCGACGCGCGCCAAGTTTGAAGAAACACGATCACAACCAGAACCACCAACAGAATGGCTTCGAAAAGCGTATGAATCACTGCCTCGATGGACTTCTGCACGAACCGCGTGGGGTCATAAACAATCGCGTAGTCCACACCCTCGGGGAAATTCTGCTTCAGGCGCGCCATTTCCTTGCGAACGGCATTGGACAGTGCAATCGCGTTTGAGCCAGGCGCCTGGAACACGCCGATGGCGACGGCGGGTTTGTTGTCCAGCAAGCTGCGCAGCGCGTAATCGCCCGCGCCCAGTTCGATACGCGCGATGTCGCGCAAATAAGTGACGCGGCCGTCCGGGCTGGTATTGACAATGATGTTGCCGAATTCTTCTTCAGTGGTCAGACGCCCCTGTGTGTTTACCGAGAGTTGATAGTCCGCGTCTTTCGAAGGAGGCGCGCCGACCACGCCGGCGGCAACCTGCACGTTCTGTTCGCGAATGGCCTGCACCACATCGGTGGCGGTCAGATTACGCGCCGCGACCTTTTGCGGATCGAGCCAGACTCGCATGGCGTAATCACCGCCACCGAACACTAGCGTCTGACCCATTCCCGGAATACGTTGTATGACGTCCTTGACGTTCAGCACCGCGTAATTGCGCAGATAAAGTTCGTCGTAACGACTATCCGGCGACAGGATGTGGACGACCATAATGAAGTTCGGCGAACTTTTTTCCGTCGTCACGCCGATCTGCCGAACTTCCTCCGGCATGCGCGGCAAGGCGCGTTGAACGCGGTTCTGCACCTGCGTTTCGGCCAGATCCACGTTGGTGCCGATCTTGAATGTCACCGTGAGCACCAGCACGCCGTCGGTCGTGGCCTGCGAAGACATGTACAACATGTTCTCCACGCCGTTGATCTGTTCCTCCAGCGGCCCGGCCACGGATTCGGCGATAGCCTGAGGGGTCGCGCCGGGATACACGGCACGCACCACGACCGAAGGCGGCACCACGTCTGGATATTCGCTCACCGGCATGCCGAACATGGAAATGAGACCGGCGATGAACACCAGCAGCGAGAGCACGCCGGCCAGAATAGGACGGTCGATAAAAATGCGCGAAAGATTCATCGTTGTTCGGTTCCCTGTTTCGCTTTGCTGAGGCCGCTTTTTAAGCG
>DATEEW010000308.1:0-5144 GCA_035280965.1 Burkholderiales bacterium | reverse complement strand
GCCGCGATTATTGTCGCTTCGGTCTGCAAGGCGACAGTGCCCTGAACGGGTGACGGGCAGAAAAAGCTTAAGTTTTCTTCGCCAACAAAGTGCCACGGCATTTCTTGGTGCCGCAATAGCAGGGCCAGCGTTTTTTCTCTTTCGGCGTATGGCGCTCTTCCAGCGTGATGCCATAGTCGTAGCCCAATTCTTCGCCCGCCTTGATATCGCGAATGGAGCCGATAAAAATGCGGTCGCCCTCACCCTCGGCTTCGCAATTGGGGTCGCAGGAATGGTTGATCCAGCGCGCGGCGCTGCCTTTCTGGCCCCCGTCGATAACCGTCTTTTCGTCGATTTCGAACAAGAAGGTATGCGTAGGCTTACCGTCAACGTCGGGATAAAGCTTGCAGGCTTTCTTATAAGAAATCACCTTGCCCTTATATTCGACGATGCGCGTGCCTTTAGGAATGTCGGCGATCGCGAATACGCCTCTACCGTGAATCCCAGAGTCACGCACTTCGTAGAGTTTTTTCTTCTTCGCCGCTTTCTTGGCTTTTTTCTCAGCCTTTTTTTCGGCTTTTTTCTGGGATTTTTCGTCCTGCTTGGCCGCTTTGGCGAGCTTCTTTTCCGCCTTCTTCAGTTCCGCTTCGGACTCCGGTGCTACGTTTAAATCCTTCACCTGCTTCTTACTCGCGCTGGCCATGAAAACTTCGATTCGTGATTGATGGGAATGCGCCGCATTCTACCGTTGCACGGTTGCGCCGCAAACCCCTATCGCATCATAGTCTGCCGGTCATCGCCTCCGGCACGACCCAAAGATCGAAATCCTCCGCGCTCACGTACCCGAGCGCAACAGCCGCTTCTTTCAATGTGCTGCCCTCTCGATGCGCCTTCTTCGCGATTTCCGCCGACTTGTCATAACCGATATGCTTATTCAGCGCAGTCACCAGCATGAGCGACCGTCGCAACAATTCGTCGATTCGTTCGCGATTGGCCTCGATGCCGCGCACGCAATGTTCATCGAAACTTGCCGAGGCATCGGCCAGCAGCCGCACGCTCTGTAAAAAGGCATTGATGATGAGCGGTTTATAGACATTCAGTTCGAAATTGCCCTGCGCACCGCCGAAATTGATCGCCACATCATTGCCGAAGACCTGCGCGCACGCCATGGTCAGCGCCTCGGACTGCGTAGGATTCACCTTGCCCGGCATGATGGAACTGCCCGGCTCGTTTTCGGGGATGCTGAGTTCGCCTAACCCCGATCGCGGACCGGACGCGAGCCAACGGACATCATTCGCGATTTTGGTCAGGGCCACCGCGAGCGTTTTCAGCGCGCCATGCGCATGCACCAGCGCGTCGTGGGTCGCAAGCGCTTCGAATTTATTAGGCGCCGTGACGAAGGGCAATCCGGTCAACCGATCCAACTCGGCCGCAACACGTGCACCGAATTCAGGATGCGCATTCAAGCCGGTGCCCACCGCCGTGCCGCCCAAAGCCAATTCGTATACATGAGCCAAGGAGGCATGAATATGCGTCAGACAATGCTCCAATTGCGCCACATACCCTGAAAATTCCTGACCAAGTGTGAGCGGCGTCGCATCCTGTAAATGCGTGCGACCGATTTTGACGATATCGATGAATGCTTCGGATTTACTTTGCAGGCTCGCGCGCAACCGCTGGATCGCCGGCACCAGATGCCGGTATATCTGCTCGACCGCCGCGACGTGCATGGCCGTGGGAAAGACATCATTTGAGGATTGGCCGCGATTGACGTCGTCGTTGGGATGGATCAAACGCTGTTCGCCACGTTGCCCACCCAGCAACTCCGAAGCGCGATTGGCCAGCACCTCGTTCATGTTCATGTTGCTTTGCGTACCGGAGCCGGTCTGCCATACCGACAGCGGAAACTCGACTTCGTGCAAGCCTCCCAAGACCTCGTCGGCAGCGGCGACGATGGCCTCGGCTTTGCGCGCCTCCAATTGACCCAGTGCCAGATTCACAGTCGCGCAAGCGCGTTTCACGAGCGCCAACGCGCGGACCAATGTCGGCGGCATCCGCTCGGACGAAATATGGAAGTGGTGCAAGGAACGCTGCGTCTGCGCGCCCCACAGCCGATCCGCCGGGACTTCGATCGGACCGAAAGTATCGCGTTCGATGCGGCTGCTCATGACAACTCCTTATTGGAGGCGGCTAAATACAGCATAGCCCTCGCTCAACGACCTTTCAGTACGGCATCGATGCCGGCTTGCGCAATTTGCTCGTCCTCGTGCGATTGCACCCCGGACACGCCCACCCCACCGATGCAATCGCCGTCCACAATGATGGGCAAACCGCCTTGCACCGGAAGCAGCGGCATAGCCAGCATCGAAACGCGGCCTGCTTTGATACGTTCCTCCCACATGCCGGAAGATCGACGCGATACAGCCGCGGTGCGACCTTTGCCAACGGCTATTTCAGCGTTCGCCGGCGTCGCGCCATCCATGCGGTGAAAATGCAGCAAATGGCCGCCGTCATCCAAAACGGCAATAGCCACTTCCCACTTGTTTTTCCGGGCTTCGGCCTCCGCAGCGCCGGCGATCAACTTGCAATCTTCGAGCGTGAGAACGGGTCGGTTACGCATGTTTTCAACTCCTGAACTTGTTTTAGCAGATGCAAGGAGTGTGCATGAGGGCGGTCGTGCAGACAAGGAGCGAGCCTCGTCGAGACGCACGGCGGCGTTTAAAACGGGCTAAGAAGTGGTCTCGGTTTCCTTCTTGCCGTAAGCCGGATTGCGCTGCTCGGCAAGATATGCGGCGGATTTCATTTCGTTGAGGCGGCTCACCGTGCGCGCAAATTCATGCGACAGCTGTCCCTTGGTATAAAGCTCATGCGAGGGCACTTCCGCCGACACGATGAGTTTCACTTTGCTGTCGTAGAGCACGTCCACTAACAACGTGAAACGTCGCGCTTCATCTACATCTTCCTCGGTCATGCGCGGAACATTCGACACGATGATGGTTTGGAATCGTTTGGCGAGATCCAGATAATCCAGTTGCGAACGCGGTCCGCCACATAGCGCTTTGAATTCGAACCAGACTACGGAGCCCGCGCGACGCACGTAAGGAATGACGCGTCCTTCGACGTCGAGCGGCTGGACTTCCTCTTCCGCTTCGGCAACGCGTTTGAAAGTTGCAAGGAGCGCGGCATCCGTTTCCGGAGTTAGAGGCGTGTGATAAACCTGCACGTTTTCCATGGTGCGGCGACGGTAGTCGATGCCCCCATCCACGTGCACGATATCCAATCGATCCTTGATGAGCGCGATGGTGGGCAGGAAGCGCTCGCGCTGCAGACCGTTGGCGTAAAGCTCCTCGGGGTGGTAATTGGAGGTCATGCAATAGACCACGCCGCGCGACATCGTGCCTTCGAGCAGACGGCCGAGGATCATCGCATCGGCGATATCGTTGACGTGGAACTCATCGAAGCAGATCAGCCGATAACGTTTGGCGATCCTGGCCGACACCTCTTCCAGAGGATCCGCCGTGCCCTTCAAAGTGTCCATCTCGCGATGCACATCGCGCATGAAATGGTGGAAATGGACGCGCCGCTTACGGTTTAGCCGCACGGTGAGATAGAACAGATCCATCAACAGACTTTTGCCCGTACCCACGCCGCCCCAAAGATAAATACCGCGCGGCAATGTGGGGCGCGTCACCAGCTTTTTGAAAGTGCTGTCGTAGAGCGTCTTAAAAGCCGCCCATTGCTCGTAGGTGCGCTGCAGGCGCTGAACGGCGGCGTATTGCGATTCGTCCTGAACGTAGCCACGCCGCTCCAGCGTGTCGCGGTAGGCTTCGAGGAGCGTGAGGGGGAGTCGGACCGCCGGCTTGGTGTATTCGAGTGCGTCAAAAACACTACCCCCGCCTATGGGCGGTAAGGGGTCCATCTCTTCGAGTTCGTAAGCACTATCGCGCACGAGGCGAATCGGTTGTTGCAATGCGCTAAGAGTAACGGACTTTAAGAATTCAGGGCGAGGCAAATTGCAGGTCCGGCGGCGCGCCGTACTACATATTCAGTGCCCGTTTATCCACGGCCAGCGCCGCCTCGCGCATGGCTTCCGAGAGGGAGGGATGCGCATGCGTGGTCCGCGCAATGTCTTCGGAAGACGCGCGGAATTCCATCGCCAGCACCGCCTCGGCAATCAATTCGGAAGCATGCCGATTGATGATGTGCACCCCCAACACTTCGTCCGTTTTTGCATGGGCGAGCATTTTGACGAAACCTTGGGTATCGCCCGCGCCGAGCGCGCGACCGTTGACCGAAAACGGGAATTGACCGCTTCGATAAGGAATATTCGCGGCCTTCAGTTGTTGTTCGGTTTGCCCGACCCAAGCAATTTCGGGTGAGGTATAGATCACCCAGGGGATGGTGTTGAGATTGACGTGACCCTTTTGGCCGGCGATCAACTCCGCGACCATCACGCCCTCCTCTTCTCCCTTATGCGCGAGCATCGGTCCGCGCACGACATCGCCAATGGCGAAGACGTTCGGCAAGACGCTACGACAATGATCGTCCACTTCGATAAAACCGCGCGCATCCAACTTCAAGCCCACATTTTCCGCACCCAGCCCATCCGTATTCGGCACGCGACCGATGGCGACGACGAGCTTGTCGCAATCGATCTTCTGCGCCTTGCCTTCATGCTCGTAAGCGACACTCACGCCCTTGGCGGAAGATTTAATCGCGCCGATTTTCACGCCCAAGCGAATATCGAGTTCTTGGTCCTGAGTGAAAATTTTCCAGGCTTCTTTTGCAACGGCGTCGTCAGCTGCTGCGAGAAATGTAGGTAGCGCTTCAAGTACCGTGACTTCGGCGCCAAGACGCCGCCAGACGCTGCCCAATTCGAGTCCGATGACGCCCGCGCCGATTACACCCAAGCGTTTGGGTACGTCCTTGAACGCCAGTGCCCCGACGTTATCGCAAATGATTTCGTTGTCAACTTCCACATCGGGCAGATGGCGCGCTTTGGAACCGGTCGCGACGACCACGTACCGCGCGCCTAGCATTTCGTTTTTTTCGCCCTGGACTTCGACCTGCCAGCCTTCGCTGCCGCGGCCGATCAATTTGCCGTGACCTTGCAGCCAAGTAACCTTATTTTTCTTGAACAGGAATTCGATGCCCTTCGTCATCTT
>DATEEW010000307.1:0-10682 GCA_035280965.1 Burkholderiales bacterium | reverse complement strand
GAAGATTTATATTCCAAGCCACGTTGGCTGGTTTTGAACAAAACCGACATGCTGGCTAACGAGGAGCGGGAAGAAAAAATCGCCGACTTCCTGCAACGTTTCGATTGGCATGGTCCCTACTTCGCTATTTCGGCATTGACGGGCGCGGGTTGTCGCGAATTGAGCTTCGCGATCATGGACCATATGGAGCAGACTCGATGAGGCCGCCGGAAGCGCAACTCGCCGCCAGTTTTCGACACAGCACACGCCTAGTCATCAAAGTGGGCAGCTCCCTCGTGACCAACGAGGGTGCCGGCCTCGATCTGGCCGCGATCGCGCGTTGGGCGCTGCAGATCGCGCAGTTGCGCGCCGCAGGGAAAGAAGTGGTCCTTGTGTCGAGCGGTGCAATCGCAGAAGGAATGAAGCGTCTGGGTTGGAGCAAACGCCCGCATAGCATGCATGAATTGCAGGCCGCAGCAGCGGTCGGGCAAATGGGTCTAGTACAAGCCTATGAAAGCAGTTTTCGCGATCATGGTTTGCAAACAGCTCAGATTCTGCTGACACATGGCGATCTAGCCGATCGGCAACGCTATTTGAATGCCCGTTCGACCTTGAAAACCCTGCTCGGACTCGGCGTGGTACCGATCATCAATGAGAACGACACGGTCGTTACCGACGAAATCAAATTCGGCGACAACGATACGCTGGGGGCCTTGGTCACGAATTTGATCGAGGCCGATATGTTCGTCATTCTCACTGACCAGCAGGGGCTTTATTCCGCCGATCCGCGCAAAGACGCTTCGGCTGAATTGCTAAGCCATGGATTCGCCGGCGATCCGACTTTGGAAGCGATGGCCGGCGGCGCCGGATCCGCGATCGGTCGCGGCGGAATGCTGACCAAAATTCTCGCAGCCAAGCGCGCTGCGCGCAGCGGCGCCCACACCATCATCGCGGCGGGTCGCGAGACCGACGTGCTTTTACGGCTAGTTCAGGGCGAATCGATCGGCACCTTCCTTCAAGCCGATACGCCACCACTTGCCGCACGCAAACAGTGGATGGCAGACCATGTGCAAATCGGCGGCCGCCTTTTACTCGACGCCGGCGCTGTGCAAGCGCTGGTCAGCGACAGCAAAAGTCTTCTCCCCATTGGGGTTCGTAACATCGAAGGCGAATTCGAACGTGGCGCGGTCGTGTCCTGCGTTAATCCCCAAGGCCTAGAAATAGCGCGCGGGCTGGTGAATTACAGCGCCACGGAAAGCCGCCGCATTGCCGGCAAAGCGAGCCAGGACATCGAAGCGATCCTAGGGTATGTCGATGAGCCTGAACTCATCCACCGCGACAACCTAGTGCTGATCTGAAGACTGTGTATACGGCGCGTGGGGGTGGCCACCCTTTTTCAGCGCATCGATTGCCTCCCGCACACTGCCCACTAATATTGTGCGCGGACAGAAAAAATAATCGTACAAGGTACGGCGATAGATTTCCTTCTCGAAGGGTTTCCATTGCGGGTCTCTTGCTTTCGACCATCCGTTTTTCCCATCGCCGTAGGCCCAAACTTTCTTCTCGGCGGTATCGCAACGTAAGCCTTCGTAAGTCACATTGGTCGCACCGCTATTGCTTTTGACGACCAGCGCATAACGCACAACGCGATCCGTCTCCCCAACTTTCAAGGAGCTGGTATCGATGTAATAAGTGAAGGAACTCACGAATCCGGGATCGAAGGGCACTAGATTCGCCTCCGTCGGATATGAAGGCAATTGCAACGATTCTTCGTCGGGCTGCTCGAGTTCGTCACCCGGATCGCGTTTGAACAACTGGGCCTGTGCGGTTGTCGCGCAGATCAACAAAAACACTAAAAGGCTTCGACTGAAATTCATCATTGCTCGCATCAAATTGTACGGGCGCCCCAGGCACCCGCGTAAACCACTTTCAGCTATCTCTTAAAGGAAGCGCTGAATAAGCGCTGTTGCAATCAGCGCTTCCCTGAACTTGCGGGGACAAGCAGCGTTATGCCGGAGGCAATTTTAAGGGGTTGCAACCCTTAGTCACACATTCTTAACGGACGAGCGCCGCCTCGACTTCTGCAAAGGTATGGGCCACCGGCAAGGTTTCGATCACGATACCGAGTTCGCTGGCGATGCGCGACAATGAAAGGATGCCGCGCACCTCATCCCCCTGAGGGCCGGCTTCGGCCACCAGCGCGTGCTGACGGCCCGCGCGTCGTAGCGTTTCGATCACGTCGCCGATTCTCGCCGTTTTCATCACATCGTAGGAAATCACATCGATGTCTCCGACCGCAATCATGACATCGGCCACCAATACTTCGTCATGACGCACTTGGCGAGCCAAAGCGACCTTCAGGGGCGCTTCTCCCATGACTTCGGCAGCGGTGATCAAACCTGCTACTTGCCCCGCTTCGCTCAGCACAATCAGTGAACGCACACCTCGCTGCGCCATTGAGCGATCGGCCTCCTCCGCGGAAACATTCGCCGCGGTGGTGGCCGCAGGAACGATCGAAAAATCGGTCATCAGCTGAATTGCAGGGGAGCCGGGCGTCAGACGTTCGCTTTCTCTACGAGGGGTGCGGACCCGCGCGCCGCGCTGCAAAGGACGGACATTGAGCGCTTGAAACTCAGGTTTCATGAGGCCTCCTATGCTGTAGGCGATTTCAGCATAGACGAAGCAAAAGGAATGCGCGCTCCGGCGCGCGCGGTCAAGCCTGTTCTGGAACGATTCGCGGCGGGTGCGAGCGTCGCGGATCGCGATTGAGGAAACGCGCCAATTCGGAAAGCGCTTGCTGGTAGACCTCGCGCTTGAACTCGATAACGCTATCCAGCGGCACCCAATATTCGCTCCAGCGCCAGGCATCGAATTCGGGGTGGTCGCAGGCGCGCAAGCTCACATCGCAATCGCGACCGACCAAACGCAGCAGAAACCAGATCTGTTTCTGTCCGCGGTAACTTCCGCGCCACTCGCGCTTCACCCACTGCGTCGGCACGTCGTAGCGCAACCAACCGCGCGTGCGACCGAGGATTTTCACGTGACTAGGGTTAAGCCCGACCTCTTCGTGCAGTTCGCGGTACATGGCCTGTTCCGGCGATTCGCCGTACTTGATACCGCCCTGCGGAAATTGCCAGGAATGTTCCTTAATCCGTTTGCCCCAGAAAACCTCGTTTTTCGCGTTGCAGAGAATGATGCCGACGTTCGGGCGATAGCCTTCTCGGTCGAGCATAACCAGCCTTAAATCTATTGTCTGGGTCCATTTTTCCACAATTCATTCCCCGTGGAAAGCAAGCCCTCTCGAAGAGGCGCTGGGCTAAAATCGCTGTCTTTGGCTCCGAATGCGAGCCATTCCGGAGTTTTGTGCATGCGCGTTTCCCAGTTTTTCCTCAGCACCCTTAAAGAAGCCCCCTCCGACGCCGAGATCGTGAGTCACCAGCTCATGCTGCGAGCAGGCTTGATTCGTCGCCTTGCCGGGGGCATCTATACCTGGATGCCCATGGGGTTGCGCGTCGTGCGCAAGATCGAAAACATCATCCGAGAAGAAATGAACCGCGCCGGGGCCATCGAATTGTTCATGCCTGCGGTACAACCCGCCGAACTATGGCTGGAGTCGGGCCGTTGGCAGAAATATGGTCCGGAGCTGTTGCGCATCAAAGACCGTCACGATCGCGATTTCTGTATCGGGCCGACGCACGAAGAAGTGATTACCGATCTTGTGCGGCGCGAAGTGAGAAGCTATCGGCAACTCCCTTTGCACTTTTATCAAATCCAGACCAAGTTTCGCGACGAGATTCGGCCCCGTTTCGGCGTCATGCGCGGCCGCGAGTTCACCATGAAGGATGGATATTCCTTTCACGCGAGCTACGCGGACCTGCAGCGTGAATATCGCAACATGTACGACACCTACACGCGCATTTTCAGTCGTCTGGGCTTGCGCTTCAGAGCGGTTGCGGCGGATACAGGTTCGATCGGCGGGACCGGCTCACACGAATTTCATGTCCTCGCTGATTCCGGCGAAGACGGAATCGCATTTTGTCCGCAATCGGACTATGCTGCCAATGTGGAATTGGCCGAAGGGGTCGCCCCCGCCAACCCTCGCAAAGCGCCCGCCTTAGCGATGGAAAAAGTCGCAACACCGAACAAGACGCGCTGTGAAGATGTCGCGGCCTTTCTGGGAGTACCGCTGCAGCAGACGGTTAAAGCGATCGCCCTCATGCACGAAACGCAATTCGTGCTGCTGCTATTGCGGGGCGATCATGATTTGAACGAAATCAAGGCGCAAAAACTCGAAGGCCTCGACCCTTTCCGCTTCGCCACCGATAAGGAAATCGAAGTGCATCTAGGCTGCAAAGCCGGTTATATCGGCCCCGTGGGCATCGATTCCGCCATCCGCGTCGTTGCCGATCGAAGCGTCGCGGCACTGGGCGATTTCGTCTGCGGCGCGAACGAAGAAGGTTTTCACTTGTGCGGCGTCAATTTCGGTCGCGACTTGGCCGAGCCCGCTGAAGTTGCTGACATTCGCAATGTGGTCGAAGGCGACGCGAGTCCGGACGGCAAAGGCACACTCGAAATCGTGCGCGGGATCGAAGTGGGGCATATTTTTCAACTGCGCAGCAAATACAGCGAAGCTTTAAAAGCCACTTTTCTCGACGATCAAGGTAAGCAGCAGGCATTCGAAATGGGTTGCTACGGGATCGGCGTGACCCGCATTGTGGGTGCGGCAATCGAGCAAAACCACGACGCGCGCGGCATCATTTTCCCGGAGCCGATCGCCCCCTTCCAGGTTGCTTTGGTGCCGGTGGGATATCACAAAAACGAAGCGGTCCGGAGCGCCGTAGACCAGCTTTACGAAACCCTGAAACAGGCCGGTATCGAGGTTCTTCTGGATGATCGGGACGAAAGACCGGGCGTAATGTTCGCGGACATTGAACTAATTGGCATTCCACACCGCATGGTGCTTGGAGACCGTGGCCTCAAAGATGGCAAAATCGAATATCAGGGACGTCGCGATAGCGCGGCTCAATCCCTACCCATCGAACACGCCCTCTCCTTTTTGCAAGCGCGCTTATGCAACGGTATCGGTTCCTCGTCGCCGTCGTCCTGATTTTCGCTACGGCGTTGCCGCTGGCGACGCGCGCCGGCACGCAACAATACGAGCCTTTGTCTGCAAGCGTTCAATCGGCGATGTCGCATTCCGTCGCCGACGATTACAAGGCAAGACTCGTCTTCAACGATCCGCAACATGCCTATCAATGGCTGTTGGCGATGTCGCAAAAATTGGAGAAACGCATTCCGGACACGGTTTATCGCGTCGAATTGCTGAAAACGATTCACTACGAAGCGACGCGCGCCGGCCTCGATCCGCAATTGGTGCTCGGCATCATTCAAGTGGAAAGCGGTTTCAAGAAGTACGCAGTCTCCAAAGCGGGGGCCCGCGGCTTAATGCAAGTCATGCCTTTCTGGGTAGACCTCATCGGCGACGAGAAACAACACAATCTTTTCGAACTGCGCACCAACCTGCGTTTCGGCTGCACGATCCTTCGCCACTATCTCGATATCGAGAAGGGCAATCTTTATCGCGCCTTGGGCCGTTATAACGGCAGCCTGGGACGACCCGAATACCCACGCCTCGTCATGGGCGCGTGGAAAGGCACCTTCCGCTACGACGGCCCTGTCGTTTAAGCATCTCCCTTCTGCCCCGATCGCCCCGGGCTAATACAGTCCTCCCCAGTCTGTGTATGCAAAAGGGCATGGACTTTGCTCAAAGTCTCGCGATGTCGCGTTTTGGCGACGTTTTGTAAAGAAAAGCTTCAATGCTCGACTTTTTGGCCGCCCGCAAGGATCGCATAGACGAGGAAGGCCCCGGCCCCGATGAAACGCGGGCTTGGCTATCTTCGTTGAATGACGTCGATACGACGGCGATGGCGCGCGCTTTGATCGACCGGCTCGTAGGGCTGAACCGCGCGCCATTGCAAGCGCGACTGCACCTGAGGCTGCTCGACATGTTCAGCGAGCATGCCGCGAAGCTGATCCCTGAACTTGAGCTGCGCATTGCACGCGTCCGCCCCCCTGTCAGCGGCAACGCGCGCCAAGTGGCGTATCTGGTGGAGAAGCTCTATAAGGAACTCGCGGTCGGGTACTTCATCGTAGTGACGCGCGCCCCCAGAAGTTGGCTAAGCCCCGGGTTCAAACGTCAGATTCATCGTCCTCTCGTACAAGCAATGGACTACCACGCCAGCCGCCTGGCTCTGAGCGAAAAACTCTATGCGCCCGCACCCCGCGGCGTGTGGGCTGCACTACATCGCCTATATCGATTGGCGCAAGACTGGAAAATCGCCGAACGCGAAGCGGCAGACAGCCATGCTTCACCGATGCGAATTTATCGAGAAGCTTTGTTGCTCGATTTCGCCCAACCGCAGCAGTTCGGCCCCCGCGACTTCAAGCACGTCCAACAGCTACTGCGCGAATGGAGTCATCTCGCGACCCTGGAGCTCGATAGCGGCATTGCGGATCCCAGCGGCCTCTTTCTGCTCGACGTGCGTGGCGATTCGGCCGGGGTCGCCTATGGGAAGCGCGCCGAGCGAAGTACCGCATCGGGACGTCCCATCCTCAACACCACGAAGCTGTTGGCGCACTTGCAAACCGAGTTGAAGCAATTGCGCGCGCCCACTATGCACCGCGAACTAAATCATGAACCCGGCTTTCTGGATTTGTATCAACGCCTGCTGGAAAACTGGCGCGGCGAGCGCCTCCAACGAGGAGTGCGGTCGCGTTTTCATCCGCGCGCCGATGTGTGGATGGGCCTCAACGATGTCTGGCGCTTGCTACGCGAATCGTCACGCAGTCCACAAACCAGCGTCCAAGCTTCGGGGGAGTGGCTGATCGTCAATGAAAGCGCGCGCGGCTTCGCGCTGAAGTACATGTCCGGCAGCGCTCCGCAATTGACGGTCGGCGAACTGATTGCGCTACGCGGAGCCGGTGAAGGGAAAGTCCATGTTTGCGTGGGCCGCTGGATTGTTTCCAACAGCCCCGAACATTTGGAAATCGGATTGGAACAATTGGCCCCCGTCGTCATCCCTGCTTGGTATCAAATTCCCGATAGCGAACGGGCGACTACCGAATCGGTTCTCTATCTGCCCTCCATTCCTGGCCCTCAGCAAACCGCACTGCTTATCGCCACACCTGGGAAAATCAACACCGCCCGCACCATCGATTTGCTCCATGGCCAAGGCGGCCGCATTTCGCTCTACGCGACCCGTGTGGCCGAAACGACAGCCAGCGTCGAATTCATCGAAGTCATCCCCGTTTAGCGACCTAACAACGTGCGATTGTTGACGTCACGTCAACGCCGTTGCTGCTTAGACATCTCTGTCTAAAGCAGCCTTCAAATTCGTGACAGAAGTCACACTTCCCACCCTTGTTGCGCGGTCTGCCCGTGGCATGGAGATTGCGCCTGTGCGTGAAGCGCCACGGTCTGCTACGAACACGACCTCGCGCCGGCACTGCCTAAAATACCAATTGGAGCCGTAATGCATTTGCGTCTGAGTCTGCCCCCCGCTGGAGAGCGTCCGGCTGCGCCCTTCCCCTTCGAGGACACGCAGCAAGCCACCGCGTGGCTGCTGGAATTGCCGGACGAGGATCATCGCGCCATCGCGCGCCGGCTTGCCGATCAACTGCATTGCATGAATCGGAATCGCGTCCGCGTTGTCTTGCGTCAGGAAGTGACGGAGCTGATTCTCGCGCGCGCATTGGAAACCTTGCCCCAGTTGAACAGCGCCTTGAGCGATGGGATCATTCCCGTCATCGGCTCTACTCGCAGTGCGGCGGGCTTGGCCGACGAACTGATGAGCGAATTGTGTTACTCCTACAAGCTGTTGCTGATGGAGCAATCGCGTCGCTTATTCGGATTCGCTTCCAGTGGTCGCGCCCTGGTTCCGGTGGTCCGCGCAATGCAACTGATTTTTGCGCGCCTGGCGCTGGGCTATCGGCTCTACACCAACACAGCAAAAGATTTATGGCTGGAATTGCATGAGCTTCATCAGTTCGCATTACAGCGGGGCTTCGCGCAACGCGGTATCGGGGACGAAAGCCGCACGCCGCTTTCCATCTATCGCGACGCACTGTTGCTCGCCTTCACCGATCCGCTGAAACTGATGCCGGGAGATGTAGACCGCGTCCTGGCTTGGACCGCGCGCTTCGGTGATCTGGCCGTGCTGGGATCTGCAGAAGGCAAACGCGACGGCCCCGGTCTCTTTTTGATCAAACCTCAACGCGACTTGCCCGGCTATGCGCTATCGAAACGTCAGCATCCTGCCCCACAGCCGCGCGATTTGGTTTTGGACACGCTACCGCTTTCGGAAAAGTTGCTGGACCAGCTTTCGCAACTTCACTCGGGTACTTCGGCTCAAAGCCTCGGTTTGCCCAGTGCCGCGGAACAAGACACGTTCAAAGATTTAATGACCCGGTTGGTCAAGCATTGGGGAGCGGTACCGAATCGGCGACACGCGCGGCTTCAAACTCACGCGCGCGTAGGAGTGTGCGTCGGCATCCGCGGCATTTGGGAATTCCTGAACGCAAACTCGGCGCACTGCACCGCAGATTGGATGGTCACGAACGAAAGTCCGCGCGGTTTCGCACTGACGCATATGGGCGGCGATATCGAGCCGATCCGCGTCGGCGAAGTGATCGGATTGCGCACGCATGAAAGCCCAACCTGCCACGTCTGTCTGGTGCGATGGGTATTGTCCGACAACCCTGCGCATATTGAGTTGGGTGTAGAGGAACTGGCACCGAGCGCTCAGGCGGTATCCATCCGCAGAACCGACGACAAACAGAACCGTAATCCGGAACCGGTTTTATTGCTACCCGAAGTGTCCTCCTTAAGCCAAGCGCCCGCGATTCTCGCCCCGCTGCTTTCCTTGGATAGCACTTGCGAATTGAATCTGGGAGATTTGCAATCGAAGCTTCGCGTGAAGGCCACTCGCATACTCGAACGCACGGCGAGCATGCAACTCCTCCAGTTCAGCGCTGTGGCCTGATCTAGGCTTGCGAATGCGGTGCCGCTTGACCGTCTGGAACATCGACTAAAGTCGCGAGCGGCACGTCCAAACGCTGCATTGTCGACAGCCTAATTTCGGTTAACGGCGAAGTCAGATCACCACTGCCAAACAGAAGCCCGTCGCACACCTCGGCTACCGTAGTGGTATGCGCGTCGCAAGCCAGGGCCCAACGCTCTCCCACCGCCCGCGCCACCCAACCGCCGCGCACCAATTCATCCAGAATGCGTTCGGCGTCTTCGATCATCAATCCCAAACGCCCCGCGATCTGGGTGGTGGTCAGCACTCGACTGTGCCGATGCGCCCTCACAAGCGAGCGGAGCACGCGCAAAACCTGATCGAGCGACTCTCCGAACGGCGCCAAAACGCGCGAGACTTGCGATCTGCCGAAGGCGCTCCAATTCGACAACGCGGCCGCGAACACTGCGCCCAACAGGGTGACCAGCCAAGAGAGGTAGATCCACAAAAGGAAAATCGGAATGGCGGCAAAGGCGCCATAAATGAGCGTATAGGTCGGGAATTGCGCAATGTAATACGCGAATATGCGCTTCATCGATTCGAACAATATCGCCGCCCCGAGTCCGCCCAATAAAGCTTGGCGAAACAAAACGCGTCGGTTGGGCACGATGTAGAAGAGTAAGGTAAATGCAATGGCGGTGAGCGCGAGCGGAATCAAGTCCAGCGCTCGCACGGCATCGTATTGCCGGGCCACGCTCATCGACGCCCGCATGAAATACGAGGTGAGCGACAAGCTTGCTCCGATGAGCAGTGGGCCCAGTGTCAACACACCCCAATACACCAGCACGCGCAAACCCAATGGCCGTTTTCGCCGCACTCGGAATATGCGTTGCAGCGCGCCGTCGATGGTCTGCATCAGCAGGACGGCGGTGACAGTAAGCACCGTGAATCCTAGCGCAGTCAGCTTGCCGGCGCTGCGAGTGAACTCCTCCAAATGCGTTTGCACGATCTTGCCCACCGCCTCGGGCAGCATCGTTTGCGCAATGAACTCGTTAACGCCGACCGTAAACTGTTTGAAAGCCGGAAAAGCTGAAAAAATCGCCAGGCCGATGGTCACCAATGGGACCAATGCAAGCAGCGTGGTAAAAGTCAGACTGGCAGCAAGATTGAAGCAGTCGTCCTGATTAAAGCGGCGACCGACTTGCTGCAACAAGCGAAAGAAGCGCGATAATCCCTGAACTTGAAATCGCATACCTGTAATCCAAAGAGATGGAGCAACGCCTAGATGCGGCGCTCCGTATAATAGCCGCCACCTCACTACCTTGCATTTTCTTCGCCATGGCCGACATTCTCGTTTTGTACTACAGCCGTCACGGTGCCGTGCGCGAAATGGCGCGCTGGATCGCGCACGGTATCGAACGCGCGGGAATGAATGCGCGACTACGCACTGTCCCCGCAGTTTCCGCCGTTTGCGAAGCAACGGAAGCCGACATTCCCAACGAAGGCGCGCCTTATTGCGAGTTGCGCGATTTAGAAGAATGCGCGGGCGTTGCATTAGGCAGCCCCACGCGTTTCGGCAATATGGCGGCACCGCTGAAATATTTTCTCGACGGCAGCAGCGAGCTTTGGCTTCGAGGCGCGCTCGCGGGGAAACCGGCGGCAGTCTTTTCATCCACGGGAACCTTG
>DATEEW010000306.1:0-11942 GCA_035280965.1 Burkholderiales bacterium | reverse complement strand
GTATCCGAAATGCGAATGTCATCAAAACCGATATTTTTTCCATCTATGACACATCCGTCACTTGGTCGCGTTGGGCACCTCCCCTACTATTGCCAGGAAACCGCGCCTTGCTGGCGCGAAGCATGTGCATTAATCCACGTTTGAGGCGCCCTCCGGGGCGAGCCATATAAAAATGAACCACATCGAGTTGGAAGTCGCGAGTCGCACGGACGCGGGTCGAGTACGCCCCTTCAACGAGGACAGCGTCGCCGTCGATGCCAGTGCCGGCATCGCCGTACTTGCCGACGGAATGGCCGAGCGACGCGGCGCCGAAATCGCGAGCCGCTTAGCGACTACACAACTTCTCGCAAAACTGAAAGCCAACAGCGGCGAAATGCCGGAACGAGCAGTCCGAGAAGCATTCAGCACGGCCAACGACGCCATTTGTGAACATAGTAAGAAGGATCCGACGACCCGCGGCATGGGTACGACGCTGGTCGCGGCCTGGTTCCGCGGCGACCGCGTTTCCATCGCGCATGTGGGCGATTCGCGACTTTATCGCTTTCGTGAGGGCGTCCTCGAAAGATTGACTATCGATCATTCTTTTGTGCAGGAAGCGCTGTCCGCCGGCAACCTGACGGACAACGAAGCACGCCTATCGCAAAGCCGACATCTGGTCACGCGCGCCTTGGGCGGCGTTGACGCGGTGGCCCCCGATCTGGCCGAACACGAGGTCAAGGGCGAAGATATCTATTTATTGTGTTCGGATGGCTTGCACGATCTCGTGGAAGACAGCGATATCGCGCTGGCGTTGGAAGTGTTGCAACCGAATTTGAATCTGGCGGCACTGACTTTGGTGGAAATGGCGAACGATCGTGGGGGGCTTGACAACGTATCGGTCGCTTTGGTGAAAGTAAAATCGCGCAAACGGGAAACACCGAAAGTGCAGCAGCAGCCTGGCAAGAAAAAGGCGGGCGGCGGCGGTCTTTTCGGGTGGCTCCAAAAAGGCAAATAGGGACAAAACAAAATGGCCAAGCTTGTCATTAGCAAAAACGACAATATGCTGGGATCGCGCTTTCTCGATACCGCGCGTATTTCCATCGGCCGCGCGAGCGGCAACGATATTCAACTGGACGATGTCTCGGTCAGCAAGCAGCATGCGGTGATCGAAGTCGTCGGGAAGGATCACATCCTTCTGGACATGGGCAGTTCCAACGGCACGTACGTAAACGGCGGTCGCGTCTCGCGTCATATGCTCCGCCACGGTGACATTGTCGAAGTACGCGACTTCCAATTGCGTTATGTCGATCATAAGAGCGTGGTCAACAGCGAAGGCGATCGCACCATGGTGGTCGCGCGCAGCGAAGTGCCGCAGCCTCAACTGATGCAATCCCCGCATGGTTTGGTCAGTAGCGCCGCGCCGGCGGCAGCATCGCGCAACGTCACAGTAAAATTCGCCGAAGGCACTATTCGCATCATGGCAGGCGGCATCATAGGCAAAGAAGTCGTGCTGGATCGCGCTTTGATGCCTATCGGCAAAGCAGGGGCGGACCGCGCCGCTATTTTCCGTCGTCCGGACGGTTTTTATATTGCGCGAGTGGGCGGCCAACCGCCCAAGGTCAACGGCAAATCGGTGCCACCGGGTTGGCAACCGCTCAGCAACCGTGATTTCATTGAATGCGGCAGCGAAACGGTGCAAATATGGATTAACAAGGATGCGGCGGCTGCGTAAGGCGCTTCGTATTCGAAAAAAGGGGCTCGCATGAGCCCCTTTTTTCGGCTCGGTCTTATTTAATACGAGCGCGTACCGCGTCGAGCAATTTATCGTATGCATCGATGAATTGCTGCACACCCTCCTCGAGCAAGCGGTCGGTAACGGTTTCCAGATTGACGCCCGCTTCCGCTATCGCTTTCAAAGCCGCTTTCGCGCCATTCAAATCTTCCATCAGACTCTGACTTAGGCGTCCGTGATCCATGAAAGCTTGCAAGGTCGCCGGCGGAACCGTATTGACGGTCTGCGGGCCGATCAACTCATCCACATACAGCACATCGCTATAGTTCGGATTTTTGGTGCCGGTGCTTGCCCACAACACGCGTTGCGCTTGGGCACCTTTGGCGGCGAGCGCCTTCCATCGCGGCGCGGCGAATAATTCTCCAAAGACCTCATAAGCGAGTTTGGCATTGGCAATAGCGGTTTTTCCGGCCAGCCCGCTCGCTCCTTGAGTCTCCAACGCAGCGTCAACCGCGGCGTCGATACGACTCACAAAAAAACTGGCGACGCTTGCCACCTTGCTAACGTCCGCTCCGGCAGCAACCCTCGCAGCGATCGCGTCGATAAAGGTTTCCGCCACAAGACGATAGGCCTTTACCGAAAACAAAAGCGTCACATTGACGTTGATGCCTGAACGAATGAGATCGCCGAAAGCTTGTGTGCCTGCGGGGGTGCCCGGCACTTTGATCATCAAATTCGGTCGTTGCACTTGCTCCCACAAGCGCTTTGCTTCGCTCACCGTGCGGGTGTATTCATGCGCGAGGTGCGGCGACACTTCAAGACTCACAAACCCGTCGTGCCCCTGCGTCGCTTCATAAACTGGACGTAATACGTCGGCGGCGTCTTGGATATCGCGAATCGCGATGCGCTCATAGATCGCTTCCGCATCGCCACCCTCGGCCCCAGCTTCCTTTAGAAAATTCACATATAAGTCGCTACCCCCAATCGCTTTTTCGAAAATGGAGGGATTGGATGTCACGCCGCGCAAACCTTGTTCGACCAATCGAGCGAGTTCGCCATTCTCGATCGTGTCGCGACGGATGTAATCGAGCCAGATTGATTGGCCCAACGCATTCAGATCGTGTAGAGATGCCATGATGTTTGAAATAAAAGTGAAGAAACGCTTAACGCCGACTGCACAAATTAGTTGGCGCGTCGCATAGCGCCGCCCACTTCGGGCCGACCGCCGCCGGTGCAAATGGGTTGACTCAGCGAATGCGGCTCCGGCAACTTAAGCAGTCGATATAGTCGACCCAGATTCGCTCTGTACAGCTGATCGAAACTGGCGACGGCTTCGGCCGGATTGTAATCGCCCAACCACCAAAACCAATCGGAAGATTCGCAACTGGCGAGCTGTCGCGTTGCCGCTTCGATTTCCGCCTGACTTAAGCGGCCGCTGTCGACGACGAGGTCATAACAATTTTTCGCTTCGGCCAATAAATCCCACGCTTGGTTCTTTTCCGGCGAACCGATCCAGGTACCGAAGTCCCCATGCACCCAACTCCCGGCCACCAGTCTGTCGAGCGGCGCCGGTTGATGACGGCGGGTGTTTACGACATCGGCGAAGGTGGTCGTGCGTATGCTCGCATGACTTTCCAGCGCCGCGTACAAGGCTTCGAGGAAATAAAAACCGTTGTAAGGATAGTATTCCCAGCAATTCTCACCGTCCAGAATGACGCTCACCAGAGGCTTCCCTGACGCCGTTTTGCCGCCCGCCTTCTCGGCGATCGCGTCAAGCTCAGCCATGAAGTTGAGCGCGGCGTCCCGACTATGCCACTTGGCGTATTCGAAACCGATCAAATCCGAAAGATGGTCGTCCCGAAAAAAAAGCATCGGCCCGCCGTTGCGCAAAGTCCATGGTTGATAAAGCCATCTTTGCCGATCGGCGGGCGGCTCGCCGCCGGTGCGCAGGCTGTTCGCCAACACGCCTTCGCTGCTGGCGGCCCAATGGCAACCCATTTCACCCATCAACTGCAGGAAATTCGAAGACACCGCACCTTCGGCGGGCCACACGCCTTCGGGCTTGCGTCCAAACCGGCGTGTATGCGATTGAATTGCCGAATCCACATGAAACCGCACACGCGCCTGCCCGCCGGGGTAATTCTGTGCGGTGGGCAAGGCCACACTCGGCCGCGCTTCGCGCGCGGAACGAAAATCAAGCATCAGGGGAGCGAGCGGATGAAAATGCGGTGTCACTGACAATTCCACCCGCCCAGTGGCGGCGAGTGCGGCATATCGCGGAATGATTCCGCCGACGATTTCGCCAATCAGCGCATGCAAAGCTCGCCGCTGCTCCAAGCTGAAACCCATGCCGGTGCTCATCAACCGCGTCACGAGCTCTGCATTTCGTCGAACCGTTTCGCCGGTCCATGCCAAGTGGTACCACACCAGCAAATCGTAGTAAAAACGATCCGACAAATAGAGCAAGGCATCGGGGGATTGTTTTTCCAGCGAAGTGAATAATTCGTGCAGCCGCATATAGGCAGGATAGGGCTGCACCATTTTTTCATGGTGCGCGTTAAAACAACGCTCGACGATAAGGTTGCGCTCGGCGGGAGCCAGTGGGATCTGCTCGTCGCGACGGAGCAACCGCAACAGCGGATCGCGCACTTCACCCGCAGCAAACTGTTGCGCATAGTCTTCGAGCTGGTCGAGCAATACTGGCACAAGGTTGACCACCGCGCGCATGCCGGTGTGGCGCTCCAGATGCGCCGCCATGTCGCTGTAGTCCTTGAGTGCGTGCAAATACACCCAGGGTTGCGTGAACTCGCCGCTCACGTAGTCGCGGTAATCGGGCTGGTGCATGTGCCACATCAGCACCAGATCCAGTTTATTGCCCATATTTTTCTTCGCGTTTACTTATTGAGCAGGACTCAGCGGGCGTGGTGCACTTTCTGTCCGAGCATTTCGGGCGTCACCAGGGTGATCCCATTCTCCGTCACATAAAATCTTTCGCGATCAGCCTTCGGATCGACACCGATTTTGATGCCCTCCGGCAATTTGCAATGCTTATCGATCACCGCGCGACGCACCGTGGCGTGCCGGGCTATTTGACAATTGGGAAGAATGACCGAGTCCTCCACGGAGCAGAAACTGTTGACCCGCACATTGGAAAAGAGCAGCGAGTGACGTACTGATGCGCCGCTGATGATGCAACCACCCGAAATCAAAGAATCCACCGCCATCCCACGTCGATCGTCGTTGTCAAATACAAATTTCGCCGGCGGCAATTGCTCTTGGTAAGTCCAGATCGGCCATTCTTGATCGTAAAGATTCAAATCGGGCGTTACCTTCACCAATTCCATATTCGCTTCCCAGTATGCGTCGACGGTTCCGACATCGCGCCAATAAGAAAGCCCCTGACTGCCATGCACGGAGCTTTCACTGAGAAAATGCGCATTCACGCGATAACCACGTGAGACCAAATAGGGAATAATGTCTTTGCCGAAATCGTGGTTCGATTTTGGATCGTCCGCGTCGCGGATGAGCTGCTCGTACAAGAACGCCGCGTTGAAAACATAAATGCCCATGCTCGCCAGCGCAGTGTCGGGGCGCCCGGGTATCGACGGCGGGTGAGCAGGCTTTTCGACGAAGCCCGTGACGCGACGGTTTTCATCGACGGCCATAATGCCGAACGCGCTACCTGTTTCCACCGGAATTTCCACGCAACCGATGGTGAGGTCGGCCTGCTTGCGCACGTGCTCCGCAAGCATTTTGCCGTAGTCCATTTTATAAACGTGATCACCCGCGAGGACGAGCACGAATTGCGGATCGTGTCGACGCAGAATATCGAGATTTTGAAACACCGCGTCCGCAGTGCCTTCATACCAGCTCGAATGCAACCGCTGCTGCGCCGGCAACAGTTCCACGAACTCCCCTAGACGACCATCGAGGTAAGACCAGCCGCGCTGAATATGTCGAATCAGGCTCTGCGCTTTATATTGAGTCAATATCCCGATGCGACGAATGCCCGAGTTCACGCAATTGGATAGGGTGAAATCAATAATGCGGAACTTGCCCCCGAAGGGGACCGAGGGCTTGCAGCGCCAGTCAGTCAGTTGTTCCAATCGCGAGCCACGACCGCCGGCGAGCACCATCGCCAGCGTGTTGCGCGCAATCATGGGGATATAAGGTGGATTGACTTCCGTTCCTACGCCATCCTGCCCCTTCGGCACGGATTCGTGGCGGTCGGCGATGCTATTCATGTGCTCCCCGATTGACGATAAAAAAATGGTTCCGCCGCGCCACAGTAACATGGCGGCGCGGTGAAAATACTATTCTGTCGAATTGTTTGAGCGCCCCGAGCGCCCGCTTAATAACCTACTCGCCGCTAAACATCACGCTCTCGGCTTTACTGCTCTCATCCAACCGAACGTTCAATTCGATTTCTGCCGCGATCCAGTCTTCCATTTCGTATCCCGGCTCGAATCCGCGTTTTTCGGCCCGGTAATAAGCGGCCTCGGAAATCATGCGTCCCAATTCTTCGGGTGAGGCTGTAGCGGTGCGAATGGAGCCCTGGCCTTGTACGCCCACTGTCAAGGTATCCGGCGAGCCATTCAACGACGGTTGTGCGCCAGCTTGCGCCTTCTCTACCGCTTCCGGAATGCCCCCTTGCACAGCCGCATCGGCGCCTCGCGCCGCCGTTTTCGATTTTCCACCGGCACCGCGAGTTTTAGGAAGTGTGGGTTCAGCCATGTTGCGTCTCCTCGGCCTTGGGATTGCCATTGCAATTTAGTTCAAAACGCTTCGGTATTCACCCCCGCGCGGCATTTAAGACCGCTCCCAATAAACCAAGTTCTGCGTTGAGTACAAGATGGAGTGGCATGCGTTGCACCACCAAGCTGTGCTGACCTTTTGAATTGAATGCATGAAGCAAACCGCTTGCCTGCAACGTCGTGTGAATGCGCGGCGCGATTCCGCCAGCTAAAAAAACGCCCCCGCGGGCCATGATCGCGAGCGCATGATCGCCGGCGACCGCACCGTAGCAGCGCGCGAAAATTTCTACGGCCTCTCTGGCGCGCAATTCTTGCGCGGCCGCGCGCTGCGTAACTTCCGCCGGCAGGATGGTTTCGCCTCCGAGCGCCGCATAAATTCGCGCCAAGCCGCCGCCGGACACCAACATTTCACTACTTACGCGCCCCTCCGCCGCGTGAACGTGGTGCCAGATTCGCATTTGCGTTTCATCGGCAGGCGCAAAACCCATATGCCCGCCTTCGCCGGGCACAACACGGTAATGCGTGCCATTCCAAATACGATAGGCGACACCGAGCCCCGTCCCGGCACCGATGACGACTTGCGGCGCGCGCGCCACCGGATTACCGTTTTGCAGGGTGATTTTCTCGTCTTGACCGAGCAGTTCAATGCCGTATGCCGCCGCTTCGAAGTCGTTTACCAACGCGACCGAAGCCCCATTCAAAAGAGCGCTGACCGCGGGGCAACTGATTGTCCACAGGCGATTCGTCAAAACGACCGTGTCGCTTTCGTGCGGGCCCGCAACGCCGAAACAGGCGCGCGCGATGGCGACACCGCTTGCCCACTCGACCAGAAATTGGCGCAGCAGCGCATAGAAATCGATAAAGTCGTCGTTCAGATAACGCGCAGTGCATAGGACACGCGGAATGCCCTTTTGCACCTCCGCCAAGGACAGCAAACTTTTGGTGCCGCCGACGTCAGCGCCTAAAACGATTTCGCTCATATGCGTTCCGTTTGAGAGACACTGCTATGCTACCCGCGCTCGCACGCGTTTGAGTAAATGCGAAAATGATAAAAACCATGCCTGCGCTTTCCATTCTTTTTGTTACCCCCGAAGCGACGCCCTGGGTGAAAACCGGGGGGTTGGGCGATGTTTCCGCAGCTTTACCGACTGCGCTCGCCGGACTCGATTGCGACGTGCGCGTGTTATTACCTGCTTACCGCGACCTACGCAAACATCTAGGCGACATGCAGCGCGTTGGCACTGTCCCCGCCCGCGGCCAAATGCCGGTTTGCAGTGTGTGGCTACAAACACTGCCCTCGGGCGCAAAGCTGCTTTTGCTCGACGCGCCGGAGTTGTACGACCGCGGCGGCGGGCCCTACCAGGACTCACGCGCCCACGATTGGCCGGACAACGTGTTGCGTTTCGGTTGTTTATCGCACGCGGCCGCATGGCTTGCGCAGCATGGCCTGAGCGACGGCTGGCGTCCGCAACTGCTGCACTGTCATGACTGGCAAGCAGCCCTCGCGCCTGCTTATTTGGATTGGGACCGCACACAGATTCCAAGCGTCTTCACCATTCACAATCTGGCCTTCCAAGGCTTGTTCCCCACGGAAACGCATATCGAATTGGGCTTGCCCCCGCAGAGCATAGGCATGGACGGCTTGGAGTTTTACGGCAAGCTGTCCTTCATCAAAGGCGGCCTGCAATACGCCAGCGCGATCACGACGGTGAGTCCGACTTACGCAAATGAAATCCAGGAACCCGAATTGGGTTTCGGCCTGGACGGCTTGTTGCGAGCACGCAGCGCCGTGCTACACGGCATCGTCAACGGCATTGATATCGAGGAATGGAATCCCGCCGCCGACTCGTATTTAAGCGCAACTTATGATGCGAAACGACTGAATGCCAAAGCGGCGAACAAGCTGGCGCTGCAAAAAAGAATGGGGCTGGCCGAAAAAGCCGAGGTGCCGTTATTCGGTGTGGTGAGTCGCTTCACGGCACAAAAGGGCACGGACTTGATCGCCGCGGTTGCGCCCCAGCTCGCTCGTGCGCCGGCGCAATTGATAATGCTTGGCAGCGGCGAAACGAAATTCGAACAAGAGTGCCTCGCGCTGCATGCGGCGCATCCGCGCGCCATCGCCGTCAAAATAGGCTTCGACGAAGGGCTTGCACATGCGATCGAAGCGGGCGCGGATTTTTTCTTGATGCCTTCGCGTTTCGAGCCTTGCGGACTCAATCAAATGTACAGCCAACGCTACGGCACGCCGCCCATCTGCCGAGCCACCGGCGGTCTGGCCGACACTGTGGTCGATTGCACGCCCGCCACCTTGGCTACCGACGAAGCCACCGGATTTTTATTCGGACCGGCCGAATCGACCGCTTTGCATTCCGCCATTGCGCGAGCGCTGGCGGTTTACGGGCAACCCGAACAATATCGCCGCCTTCAACAAGCAGGCATGCGCAAAGATTTCAGCTGGACGCAAAGCGCGCGACGCTATCGCGCGCTTTACTCGGATTTGATCGCCGCAGCCCCTAAGTCCACGCCATCAAACCGAGTTCAAAGGGATGCGTGAGCAAGTCATGCGCGGGATAACAACGAATACGATAGTCCAGACGCCCGCATATTTCCGGCTCCAGTTCCAGCACGAAACGATGCTCCCCTTCGGGCGTCAAGGTGCCGTCGGCGCTAAAGGCGTAGCGACGTTTCTGCTCCATGTCTTTGACGCCGCGCGACAGCATCAACTCGACCATTACGTCCGCGGGGGACAATCCGTGCAATTGCACCGCCGCCTCGACCAAAATGCTTTGGCCATAACGAATGCGCCGCGGCGAACTGTCAAGGCGACGCAGACGTAATCCCGGCCACGCGGCACGCACTTTGCGCTTCCATTGCGCCACGTCTTTGGCTTTTTCAAAACCGTTTTCGGTATAACGGCGACCCATTTGCGAAGCAGGCAAATAAAACTTCGCCACGTATTCGTTCACCATGCGCGTCGCACTATATTGCGGCAGTAAGGTGGCGATGGAATGTTTGGACATCGTCACCCACTCATGCGAAAAACCGGAGGTGCTGCGATTGCCGTAGTAAAGGGGCAACACGCGATCTTGCAGAATTTCGTATAGCGTTTGTGCTTCTTCCCAATCGCGACGCTGTTCGTCGAGCGTCGATGAAGCAGGTTTGATGGTCCAGCCATTCTTACCGTCGTAACCCTCTCCCCACCAACCGTCGGCGACGGAAAGATTGAGCGTGCCGTTCAAACCCGCTTTCATTCCGGAGGTACCGGAGGCCTCCAACGGGTAGACGGGATTGTTGAGCCACACGTCGCAGCCGGACACCAACCGGCGCGCCAAACGCAAGTCGTAACCTTCCACGAGCAACACATGCCCTTCGAATTCCGGCATGCGCGATACGCGTGTAATCGCGCGTATCAAATCCTGCCCCGGCACATCTGCCGGATGCGCCTTGCCCGCGAAGATGAAGAGCACCGGGCGCTTCGCGTCCGAGATAATTTCGCGCAACAAATCGAGATTTTCAAACAGCAGGGTCGCGCGTTTGTAAGTGGCAAAGCGGCGACCGAAACCGATCGTCAGCACATCGGGTTCGTCCGGATTCACAAGGCGCAGCAGACGGTCCAGATGCGATTCGCTGCCTTGATTACGCAAGTGCTGTATACGCACGCGATGGCGCACGAGATGCAACATTTGCGCTTTCAAATGTTGACGCGTGCTCCAAAAAATATGGTCGGGCATCGCCGTAAGCCGCTCCCACATCGAGCTATCGTGCAGTCGACTCGCCCAGTCGAATCCGAGGAACCGATCGAATATATCTACCCACTCGGGTGCGAGGAAAGTCGGCACATGGACGCCGTTGGTGATGTAGTCCACCGGGTTTTCTTCGGCCGGAAGTTGCGGCCACAATCCGCGTAGCATGTCGGAGGTCAAGCTGCCGTGGATGCGAGATACGCCGTTATGGTGACGCGAGCCGCGAATCGCCAGCGCCGTCATATTGAAGTCTTCACGCGCTTCTACACGCCCCAGGGATAGAAGCTGCTCACCGTCAATATCCATCTGGCGGCAATAGGTGTCGAAGTAGCTCGTGATTTTTTCTTCGGCAAAGTGATCGTGCCCGGCGGGCACCGCCGTGTGAGTAGTGAAGACCAGATTCACCGCGACAGCTTCCAAGGCCGAATGGAAATCCAAACCCTGGCCCATCAGCGAGCGCACGCGCTCCAGAATCAAGAAGGCGGCATGTCCTTCGTTGATGTGCCATACGGTAGGCTTGAGACCGATTTCCGCCAAGGCACGCACACCGCCGACACCGAGAATGATTTCCTGTTCGATCCGCGTCGTCTTGTCGCCGCCGTACAGACGGTGCGCGATATACCGATCATGTTCGCCGTTAGATTCCAGATCGGTGTCGAGCAGATAAATCGTGACGTGACCGACGCGCGCTTGCCACACCTTGACTTCGACTTTGCGCTCGGCCAACTCGACCTGCACGTGCAGTTCTTCGCCGCTCTCGCGCAAAACCGGCGAAATGGGCAGGTCTTCGAAATCCGAATCGCTGTACAGCGGATGCTGATTGCCTTCGGCGTCGACGCTCTGCGAGAAATAACCCTGGCGATAGAGTAGGCCGACCCCGACAAAAGGCAAACGCATATCGCTCGCGGCCTTGCAATGATCGCCGGCCAAAATGCCCAAGCCGCCCGAATAAATCGGCAGGCTTTCGTGAAAACCGAATTCGGCGCAGAAATAGGCGACCAGATCAGTTTGCCGCAACCACTCGGAACCGTTCCGGCGCAGCGGCTCGGAATGATAGGTATCGTAAGCGGAGAGGACCCGATTAAAGGCGCTCAAGAACACCGGGTCGTCGCTGGCGTCGACCAGACGCTCTTCATCGATGCGCTTGAGCAGCGCCTTCGGGCTATGGCCTGTGGCATCCCATAATTGCGGATGCAGCCGCGCGAACAATGCGCGGGTGGAACGGTCCCAGCTATACCAAAGATTATTAGCGAGTTCTTCGAGCCGCAACAGCCGGCGCGGCATTTTTGGATTGACTTCGAGGACGTATGCCGTCGGGTTCGTCATTTTCTCTCCGTGTAAAACCGTTCTTTACGCATTCTAGAAGCAGCTTGTTTAGCCCCGCAATCGCCAGGACGCGGGTGTAACATTCCGTGACGTGCAGGGAGGATTCTTATGCCTCAGCTTAGCATCCCGCCTTTGACGCATCAGATCGACAACCAGGTGCCTCCGCTAAGCGGTTATAACCCGTGGGCTTCCGATCCGCTGCTGCAACAGGCAGTGATACGCGAGGGCGGCGGCTGGATCGAACCGCAAGCACATGCGCTCGGCACGCTGGTCGGTGGCGAGCACATGCAAGAACTGGCCCGGGAAGCCAATCACAAACCACCCGAATTGCACACGCATGACGCACAAGGGCATCGTATCGACGAAGTGCGTTACCACCCGGCCTACCATGAACTGATGGGTATCGCC
>DATEEW010000305.1:0-17479 GCA_035280965.1 Burkholderiales bacterium | reverse complement strand
AAGAGTTCTGCGATTCGCAAGACACCCAATAACAGCCCTTCGGCGTCGCGCAGTGCGATCGCCCTTTCGTTTTGCAACGCCGCCAGACGGTGTGCTGGAACTTCGAGAGTTATCGGAACGGGCCAGTAACGACCATCCGCGAGGGAGTTTTGAGCAAGCACCGACTCGTAGTCGGTTCGTCCCATTAAGCCTTTAAGCGGCGAGAACGCGCCGGACACGAGCAACTCCACGTCAGCCGCTGCTTGTGCATTCAAATCGAGCGTAGGTAAGTGCATCGCTTCCTGTTGCAATGCGCCGGCATCCCCGCTTAGAAGGTTGATCAGCGTCCCACCGTAAGGATGTATCAAGGGTTTCATAAACCGGCTCCAAACACTTGTCCAAAAGCGCTGAAAAAGCGCTCCAGTTCCGCGTCATGCAAATGGTTAATTCCTGCGGCGGCTTTGCGGCCGCCGCCCCCTTCGAACTGAATACACACTTCGTCCGCGCCCATGCGAGTATGCAAAGGCGCTCGAACGGATACTTGATAGCCGCCGTCGCGACGAGTCAGGACTGCGTGGGCGCGTTTCGGCGCTTCCTGCGCGAGCTCATTTGCCCAGACCCCGGAAACGCGACGCGCCCAGGAATCGGGCGGCATTGCGTAGATCGCACCCCAGGGCTCGGTAAGATGCGGCTCCAGATTGCGCGCGCGAAGCATGTCCGCTTCATAGCCTTCGCGCAGAAGGCGGTATTGGGGCGCTTCTTGAATAAAGGCGAAAGGGTCGGCAAATTCCTGCACGGCCTCGAACAAGGTCTCGGGATGGAAATGCAGGTCTTCCACGCTTTCGCCATAAGCGTTGTAGTTCAAGGCTTCGCCGAGCATGCGCAGTCGCTCGAGTTTTGATTCGTTAAGCGCCAAATCGCGGGCGGCGTGCAACGCCGCGTTGTCGAGGTTGTCGCCGAAGGCTGCAACAACGGCCCACGCTTTGTATTTCCCTTCCAACCAGCGGTCGACCAGTAAGCTGGTGCAAACTTCCGGCGCCGTATCGATATGCGCCTCCAAACCCGGGTGGCTTGGAATGTCTCCCGCACGATGATGGTCGAACCAACGCAGTTTCACGCCGTCATCGAGCAGCGCACGCAGTGGCGCCTGATTCTGTTCCATAGAAATATCAAGTACAGTGATTTCGTCGCCGGCTAGTGCGAGAACGCGGTCGAGCAGAGCGATATCGCGTTTCACACCGGTGACGCGAATCGCCTCGAGTGGGCGATGTAATCGCAGTTGGTGCAAGGCGCAGATGCCGTCCGCATCGCCGTTGAATACGTCGAAGTGCCTCATGGCTGCGCAACTCCGTGCGCTTGCGGCGATTCTTTTTCGCGCGCCGCCGCGCGATAAATTTCCAATGTTTGTTTGGCGGCTTGAATCCAGCAAAAACGTTGCTTGACCCATTCACGTTGCTCTGTCCGCGCTTCAGGCGCCCAAGCTGATGCGGCGAATTCCCGCATCCGCGCAGCGAGCGCTTCGACGTTGCCGAGGGGAAAATAATGCGACGAAGGCAGGCGCAACTCCAGATTAGCAGGGATGTCGCTTGCCAGCGCCGGTAGTCCATAACTCAGTGCTTCGAGCAACGCGATCGGCAGGCCTTCGTGTGAAGAAGGCAATACAAATAAGCCGGCGTGCGCGTACAGCTCGGCCAGGGCTTCTCCGCTTTGAAAACCCGTACACACTACATCCGGTGCGGAGGCGGCACGCTCAAGCAGGGCTCGCGTGTAGGCATCCGGATGATCGGCGGCACCGACCAACACAAGCTTCCAGCCAGGCAATTGCGCAGCGGCAAAGGCCTCGATCAAATCGAAATGCCTTTTCTCTGCAACCAGACGGCTTACGAGTAGAACGTATCGGTTTGCTTCCAGGCCGAAGGCATGCAGGGTGGCGGTGGAGGTGGGAATCGTCGGTAGGCAGACGCCATTCGGAATTGACGTGGCTTCTTTTGCATACTTGTTGCGAATCAGTTCGGCAATGAAATGCGAAACCGCGATGCGACCATGCGCGTTACGCATGCCGAGTCCTTCGCCAAGGCGCAACACCCAACGTGCAAAAGCGCCCCATTTTTGCCGCTCATAATCCGGGCCATGATGCGTCACGACTACTCTCAGACCCAGTAGACGCGCCAGAGGCGTGATCAAAGCTGGACCGATGGCCTGTACATGCAATATATCGGGTCGTTTGAACGCGGCGTAGAACACGCAGAGCAGCGAATGCAATAGCGCTTCAAGACCCTTATGCCGAGGCGCCCATAAACGATGGAAACGGACGCCTTGCCACGCGAGCGGATGAGGCGGTTGGTAACTGGCGCGCGCGAGCACATGCACGTCGCAGCCCATTTGCGCCAAGAGCGGGCAAAGGTTTTGTGCGTGCGTTTCAACTCCACCTTGGACATTGGGAAAACCGCGCAACCCCAGCATGTAGACGGTTAATGCCGTCCTTGTTGGAGTGCTCATCGTGCCGCTTACCTGCGGACGAGTTTCTTCCTGCACAGGTTCGTCCGGCGCTTGGCGAAATGAAACACTGCCCCGGATATCCGGGACCGTGACGCAACCATTACCCATCTTCCTCCCTGAGGAAACGGCAACGGACCACATTGATTTGAGCCGATCTAGACAGCGAGGCAGTCGAGCCGAAGAGCTACGCTTCGACCCTTTGCAAATTTCCCTCTTAGCCCTGCTCGCGACCCTGATCAGTTCGCTGTGAGCGGTTTACCTATTTTCTTGTTATCAAAACCGCAGGCCCTATCATTCACCCAGTTGTCATATCTGGCTACGTGGAATTGTCACAACTTTGTTAAACATCTTTAAAAGCAAAGAGATTGTGTCGGGCTTTGGCGAATTTCTGGGACAAAAAGGTAATGTGCAAGTGCACATCTGCCCTTATTAGATGGCAAGCTTCAAATGTTGATATAAATCGAGCACGCGCTGCCGATAGCGCTCTGCGCTGAAATCGCTTTGCATCCACGCGCGCGCGGCGCGTCCCATGTCCAACACAGCAGCCGTCGGCATTTGTGCAAAGACGTTCAACTGTTTCGCCAACTGCATAACATCCCCGCTCGGAAACAAGGCGCCCGTTTCACCAGTTCGCACTAACTCCGGAATGCCGCCAATGTCTGCGCCAATCACCGGGCGCTCGAGGGCATAAGCTTCCATGACACTCATCGGGGCGTTTTCGTACCATTCCGAAGGCAACACCAAGGCGCGCGCGCCTCGCAACAACGCATGCAATTCCGCGCCGCTTCGATAGCCCATGAATTCGATATCGGCTTGCGTTTCCTGCGCCAGCTTTCGGAGCGAACCCTCTTCGGGTCCGGTGCCAACGATGCGCGCTTTAACTTTTGCAGCGGCAACGGCGCGAACAAAGGTATGCAAACCTTTTTCTGGCCCCAATCGTCCGCAAAAAACAAAATACTCGCCCGGCTCGCCTTCTGGGCGTAGTTCATTCAAATCGACGAAATTAGGAATGTGTACGAAACGGTCGCGCGGCCAGCCCCACTCGACGAACTTGTCGATATAAAAGCGACTGGGTACAACGAAACGGTCGACGTGATTGCGATAACAGCCCAACAAGCGATGCACCGCGCTTTCCATGAAAATGACGGCGGACAAGGCGAGTGAATCTTTGATGCAGCGGTGCCGCACTACATTCCACAGCTTGCCGCCTTTGCAGCGTTCGCATATGCCGTCGTGGGTAAGCATTTTGTAGGCGGGACAAGCAATCTTCAGATCGTGAAGACTCAGTACCGTAGGGACGCCTCGCCGATGCAGGAGTTCGAAGAACGACGGCGAAATATGGTGGTACACGTTGTGCGCATGCGCGATGTCCGGACGTATGCGTTCGAGCAAGCGCGATAGTTTTGCGCGGGCCTCCAGCGAATAGGTAATCTTCAGCGCGCGCGCGGCCTTCTGCGGCAGGCTATATGCTTCGCCGAATTCTATTTCGTCTACAAAGTAGTCCGACCATTCAGAAGGCAGATTCCGCGCGTGCCGCATTGCAAAGGGCACCACATTCCATCCGACCTCTTCTAAGAGACGGTTTTGCTCCAAGAACACTACTTCAGCGCCGCCGCGCCGGTAGTAGTAGTTGTTGATGGAGAGGAGCGTGCCCACGATCAGGGCAACCAGGCTTGCAAATCCGGCCCGCCGATTTTGAGTTGTCGATCGCTTGGGCGTTGATCGTGCACAGGCAAGGCGCGGGTGGCATCGAACAAGCTAGCGTTGCGTGTGGCCCACTCTGTACCGTCTTCGAGTGCGATGAACTTGGCAATGCGATGCAACTGCGTTTGCGGTCGCGCGATCAATTCTTCATATCGCAGTTCGAGCATGTGGCCAAAAGGTAGCATCGCTGCGCCTTCGCGCACCGCTTCCATACCCAATCGCCATTCCAGCAAGGCACGCTCGAAATGACTTTCGCAAAGTGGAAGCACTGCTTCGCATTGCGAGCGGCTTGCAGCAAAAGCCGCAAGCTGCATCCATTTGTGCCCGGTTCGGCCATACCAACCCTTACGTTCCGCGCGTTCGGCGATCTCGTGAGAGACGTGCAACCCGTTGCGCGTGACGTGAATAAACCGTGCATCCGGGAAAATGCGATGCAAAAAGCGGATGCGAAAATTGTTGGCGGCCAGCGCTTGTACGACAAGCGGGCGACCGCATTTCACCGCTTCGCGATAGAACAATCTACGTAGTCGCAGACTGCCTTCCGCGTGGGCATCACGCTCGTCCAAGTACAAACTACCGTCGCGCTTGCGCGCTTGAGCAGTCCAAATATCGGTCCGTGGAAAACTGGCGATCCATAGAGGACGCGATTCATCCAGGAAACAAATCTGCGAGTGCTTTCTCAAGGCTGTGCCCAATATGCTTTTTCCGGAACGGCCGCAACCGATCAGAAAAACCGGCGCTTCTACTTGGCCCTTGGTCAAAAAAGCACCGAGCCGAGCTTGCAGGATGCGCGCTTCCAAGAGGACGTCGTTCAGATGTTTGCGCATGCGGTCGATTTGCGAACCCTACTCATGGCGCTTCGCCATAGCCAAGGCGCGCGTTCAGAATCGCACCGCGCTGTATGAAATACGCGAGTTCCTCGTCGCGCAAACCGCTGACCCAGCGCTCATCCCGTTGAATGCCACGTTCACGCGAAAAACGCGTGTCGTTGCCATTGAACAAATGACGTTCGCCCGAGCCCAAGTCGAGCATCGCCCGGTCAAAGGGGAGCCCTAAAAAGGCGCACAAGCGAGCCAGTGTGCCGGGCACATCTCCCACCAAGTCTTCGTATTTCAACTGAAGCAGGGCTTCGGGTGCGACTCGGTGATGCAGAAGCCTTAGCGCACGTTCGTTGTAGCGCTGCCAAGCCTGCATACTCAACTCGCGACTGAAACCGCTTCCGCGTCGGGAGAAATAAACGCCGCGACCGTCTCGGGTAAGGAAAATGACGCGAGTCGATAGGGGCACACGTTCGTAATAGGCGAGCGCCTTGTGAACATTCTTCGAAGAGTCGACCAGCAAATCCTTGTCCCAGGTTGCGGCGATGGTGTCGTAAAGATAAGCGGCGTTCTCGACGCCCTGCCGCAAGCGCGGTGGCAAAGGAAGGCGCAACGCATGTCCGGGAGGTAAGGCATACCGGACGTCGCACAGCAAGGAGCGGAGCTTGGACCCCAGCAAATAGAGTCGTGTCTGTTGCCGCTTGTCGATCAATGTCGCGGCGCGCGTATCCCATTGCCTGAGGGCGTAAGCATCGCGACGCAGGTCGATGCCACGGTTCCGGTGAATCTGCTCGAAAATTTTGGTCCAGGCGGGACATCGCGTGACCGGAGCGCCACAACTGCAATCCTGCTCTAGCGCCAGTGCTTTACCGAGGAAGCTGAATTCACCTAGCGATACGGCGCGCGGATGGCCGCCGAGCAACATATCGAGCAGTGTGGAGCCGGAGCGCGCGGCAGAGCAGATGAAACAGTGCTTGATCATTTATTGCGGAGCAGCGCTTCGCATCCGTGCGCTATGCCTTTCAACAGGCGATTCAATGGCGGACGCATTGTGAGCGCCTTGATTGCCCATATCATCCGCCACTTGAAAGATTGCAAAAGAGGTTGCTGCTTGGCTTTTTGAATGGTCGGAGCGACATCGTTCAAAGGTTGCCAAATCAGCTCGCGCGAATAACCGAAATCACGCAAGTCAGCATCGGAAATACTGGCCAAGTTGCGTTCGCACAAAGTTTTGCGATCGGGCCGGCCGATGAAATCACTTATCCATGCATTGATGGAGTCGCTTACCGGTCTGCTGTGAAGATTGATCTTCGGATCGCCGTAGCTTTTGTTGACATGTCGATGTTCCCCAAAGACGATGCAATTCTCTTCGTACCCCAGGCCAAGATAATCCAGCACGCGCTTCATTTCCTGTTCCGGTGCCGTGGCCAGTTGTTCGTACTTGATATGCAGCGCAGGCACTGGCGCGTCGCGCAGGAACCTTGCGATTGCGGGAACAAAACCGTTGAGCAGATCGCGAGTGTAGTGCGCGAGATCATAGTCGCCGCGATAAAAGGTGTGCGCACGGCTGGAAAGAATTGCCAAGGGGTGTCGTGTCAAGACAATGTATTTCGCCGACGGAAACAAACGCGGTAGTAGCGGCAAGATTGCGTCGGCGTAATTGGGTGTCTTATCGAGGAAAAAGCGTTTGCCCACAGGTAACGCCCGCCCGTAAAGCACGCGACAGTATTCACGGCAGGCATCAAGGTAGTCATCTTCTCCATTGGGCAGTTCCTCGACGAATTCCCGCAGCGCGTTTGCCGCTACCTTATGGTTGTAAGCGGCTTTGTCGACGCGATAGAAATAGCCTTGAAAGGCAAGCGGGGTAAGGATGTGCGGCTCTGGATGTGTTTGGACGGCCGAATGCGAACCGATCATGCGTTGAAGCAGCGTAGATCCCGAACGCGGGGGGCTGATGATAAAGACCAGGTCTTCGCCAAGATAGGACGATGCAGCCTTCGGCGTTGAGACGACCGCAAGCGATGAACCTTCACTCATAGCCGTATTGATTCAGCAAAGGTCGCAGCGAAGCGTTCAGGCGTTCGACGTCCGGTGCCGATAAATCCTGCTCGAAAGCGCGACGTCGGTCGAGCTTGAAGGCTTGACGCGCGAAACCGCGTTCAAATTCTTCGCTCCAGGGAAGACCTGCGAATTGCAGCATCTGTTCGAAATATTTACGCGGCGACTCGACGATATCCTCGAAACGCAGTTTCAAATAATTCGGCGTCCCAATGCTTGGCTCGGCCGCATGATAACTGTCCATCAGCAGCTTCCAGCAAATTCCCGCCAGCAGCGGATAGGAACGATCACTCGCCTCCCATTCGAGACGATGCGCTTCGGACAGCGGACCCCATTGCCAGTGTTCGGGTCCGCGATAGCCCTGCCACCAGTCCATCTGCAACCAGGAGTTGGCCACCGCACGCCCGTCGCGGACGATATGAATGAATTTGGCCTCCGGGAAAATTCGCGCAAAAAAACCAAGGCGCGACCAACCCGTGTACTTGTGCAGGAACAAGCCGCGTCCTTGTGCATCGGACCGTCGCTCGAAGAAATTCTTGAAGCGTCGTTCCAGCCAAGGCGTGACGTCGTCTGTGCGCAGATCGCGGCTCGAGTTGGCATAGATGGGCGAGACTTCTTCGGAAATCAATTTGTAAGCCTCGGACGGCGCAAAGCGTAAACCGCCTTTGGCCGTGTGCTGCCCAAGCACGCTACGATACAGCGCGTTATTCCAGTTGCCGAGCACGCTTAAGGTCGGCGCGTTGTCCTCGATATTCGAAATAAAACCGCATTCTTCGTGGCGTGCCATCACTTCATGCACAAGCGTGGAACCGCAGCGGCCGGTACCAACGATAAATAGCAGGTTTCTCACCGTGTCGCCTCTGCAAGCGGCAAGGACTGTTCGCGTCCCAGTAATTCCAAATAACGAGCTTCCAGTGCGTCCGTGAGCGCCGCGTAGCTGCGATGGCGACGTACGTATTCGCGCCCCCGCGCCCCCATGCGGCGAGCGCTCTCCGGATCGCGCAGCAACTCGATCACTGCTTGGGCAAACGCGTCGGATTCGTATTCGACCGCATATCCAGCGCCGCTTTCCTCCAACAGTTTGCTTTGGTCGGGATGGCGATTCGCGACGACGACTCTATTGAAAGCCATGTATTCGATGACTTTGGTCGGCGTGCCGGCATCCAAAATAGGATTGGGGCGCAGGGGCGATAAGCAGACGGTCGCGTGCTGGATATAGGTCCACGCTTCGGACATCGGCACAAAGCCGGTGTAGCGAACCTTGGAAGTCAGACCTAGCCGTTGCGTTTCGCTTTTAAGAAAGGCCATATCGCGTGCCGGTCCATCACCCACTAACAGGAGTTCCGCTTCCGGTACCTGTTCGTGTACGCGCTTCAACATATGCAGCAGAAAATCGATCCGGCGCAGCCGGACCAGACTTCCCACGTACACGAGCGTTGGTGTCGTAGCTTCTTCGCCGTTTGTGGCACCGACTTGCTCCAGATTGATACCCATGGGGACCGCAGTCATCTGTTCCGGCACGACGCCGCGGCGCGCGACATCGTCTTTCATTCGATCGCTTTGCACAAAAACATGCGAAGCACGAGGGAGAATCACGCGATAGAGTAGCCACGCGGTCCACGCGCCGCGCAGGCGATAAAAGCTGCGTAACGTGAGAGAGATATTCATTTCCGGATCGTTCGCGCGAAAGCGATCGGCTTCCGGATATGGAAAGGACATCCAGTAGAAAAAGGGGATGCCGCGACTGCGCGCGGCGAGCAGGCCCACCAACGCGGCAAACGTCTTGTCTCGTACTTGAACGAAATCGTAGTCCTCGCGCTGCGCCAGCCGATACAAGCGAAAATCATGTCGTAGGCCGGCAAGCTGATTAAAAACTTTGCGCCAAAGTGAGGCGCCACCGAAGGCGCGACCGACAAACACTTTTCCCCCTGAGGCCAGACTCACCGTTTCGGTGGGCGATCTGTCGATGGCCTGCATATGCCAATCGATGCGATGGCCTTTGCGGGTCAGGCCAGCGGAAAACAACTCCGTCAAATCGACGCGATATGTAGGATGCTTTTCACGAGTCGCGTAAAGGCCATAAAAGGACGGACGCTGACTCATGCTTGACTCAAGCGGTGGTGCGAGGGCGCAACACGCCCAAGCCTTCCAGCGTGCGCCGCGCAAAGCGACGCGCATCGGAGACAGGCGGCATGTCCTGAGTGCCGAAACGAAGTTTGAGGCTGAATTGCAGCGGCGTGTCATCGCCCTTGATCTCGACGCGCCGAATAAGAAATGGATCGCAATTGCGACGTACCTTGCCGGGCACCGTGCTGCAAGCTAGCGAATAACCTGCTGCAATAACGGCATCGCGCGCGTTTGCATTCCAACTGCCGTACGGATAAGCGAAATGCTCGACTTGGTGGCCGAGTATGTCTTCTAGTTGCGCCTTGCTATCGTTCAATTCAGTTTGCAAACGGTTCGGGTTCGCCTGCGCAAGTCGGCAATGACTGGCCGTATGGCTGCCAAAATTCATTCCGGCCGCATCCATTTCACGAATCTCTTGCTTGCTCAGCATGCGCCGTCGAGAAAAGCCGTGCGCTTGCGCCCAGTCGTTATGACCGTCTATCAGGTTTGTCACCGTAAAAAATGAGGCGCTATAGCCGAACGTTTTCAAAATAGGCAACGCATGGGTGTACCCGCAGGCCGCGCCATCATCGAAAGTGATCACAGCAGCTTTGCGCGGCCAGGCGGTTTCCCCTTTGAGGAAGGCGCTCGCATCACTCAGCGACATCACGTTGTAGCGCGCATCGCGAAGATGCTCCAGATCTTCGCGAAATCGATGCGGCGCGCGGCAAAAACGCGCTTCCGCTGACGTCTGCGGCGTATCGACCATGTGATACATCAACAGTACTGCGCTCATCCGATTTTCGCCCTCGCCGCGGCGGGCGTCGATCCATGCTGCAAAGTGGGCCAGGGTAAATCGGCACGTTTAATTAGCGTGGCAAACGCTTGCGCATCGGCGCGTAGGACGCGCAGCAAGTCGGTACGCGCCGTTTCACTCATTGGCGGAACGACCTCGTTCAAATGCCGCCGATTCGCTTCGCGGACTGCGTTAATCGCCGGGTGGCGCCGCAGGCTGTTGACTAGGATTCCTGCCCCGAGCCTTCTGCCTGCTCGGCCGAAGGCTCGAAACACCTTATTCATGCCCTTCAATTTCTCTTCGTAACTTTGATTGATGCGACGAAATAGAAAAATTGATTGATGTGAGGAATCTAAATCCAAAAACTCGTAGAGCTTGCGTGCCTGGACGAGCGGGTCGTTTTCGATTTCTTCCTGAATCAGCACCAAAATGCGATGGCGATCGAAGTGTTCCAACCAATTTCGAAAATGCTTTGAGTACAGCGATTGCTCCAAATACATTGGATTGTTGGCGAGCCCCGCTTCGAAGCCGAAGTCCGGACCGCGATAGTGACCGATACGAATTTCATGCAAATGGTTCGAATAAGCGCGCGCAAGCGGATCGCGCACCGTCAATACTATTTTGAAATCCGGGTTGTAGGCTTTGGCGCGAGCGGGTGCGGCCACATCGTGAAAATAGGAGGGCGAGATTTCGCCTATCGCAGCGCCTTGCTTGCCTTCGAAATGGCTTTCGTACCATTGCGCGCCGTGGTCGTAAGCGGCGGAAAAAAAGTTCAGTTCCTTGAGATCGCTTACCGCGGCTTGCGGGTGATCCAGCAAGACGCGATGCACCCAAGTCGTCGCACATTTTTGCGCGCCAATGCCGAGGAAGTTTGGTTTACCCGAAGGCGTCGAGACGTCCACGATGGCTGCTTAAAATTGATTGATGACGCCACCAAGCAACTTGGCGCCGGCGGTTGAAAGCATTTCCCGGATGCGCATCAAGTCGCGCATTCGGCTCTGGTGTTGTCGCGTCACCAGCAGGGCGCCGCGCGCTCGCGCGGCAACTGTTTGAAAATCGGCGCTGCTATCGGCGGGCGCTGTGTCGATTACGATGACGCTCCAGTTACCATAGGCGTCGTCGAGCAGGGCGCGGAAAGCGGGGCGGGCAAGCAATTCCGAAGGGTTTGGCGGCGTCGCACCACCGGGCATTACCGCCAACCCGGCTAGCGCCTCCACTTCGATGATCGTGGCTTCGGGTTGCGCGCGCCCTGCCAGTAGTTCGGATAGGCCAGGGCCCGGGCTGATGTTGAAAATCGAGTGTTGACGCGGTTCGCGCAAATTGGCGTCGATCAATAAAGTGCGTTCGCCCAATTGAGAAAACCCGACAGCGAGATTGGCAGCGAGATGACTAACGCCTTCACCTGCCGTGGCGCCCACCAAGGCGAGCGCTTTTGGGCCGCCATCGAACCAGCGCAACATCAATTGACTACGCAGTTCGCGCAGACGCTCGGCCTGTGGAGTAAAAGGCGCATAAGCGCTGATCACTTCGGCACTCAAGCCGCTGTCGCCGGGGTTCAGACATGAGTAATCGAATTGCAAGGCGAGCGCTTGCATGATGTCGTGTTTGGTCACCAGGCCAAGCTTGATTGCCGCTTGACCGAAGCGCAGATTTTTCCGCGTTTGCAGTTCCATAATGCGCGCGGCATCTTTGGCAGTGATCTTGCCGTTATCGAGCAGCAACCGCCCGATGGTGCTCGTCTTGGCGGGAACGATGTTTTGCTTTGGTGAGGGTGCGTTCATGGCGACTAGCGAAGTTTAGGCAGGGCGAAGCGCCGTTGCGGCAACTGCGGTCGAGCGGGCAGTAATACGCCGAGTACGGGAATGCCAAGTAGGTCGCTTACGTCCTCCGGGGCGCGCACGCGCCGATCCAAGGTTTCCAGCAGGAAAGCCAGACCCACCGCAAGCAAGCCGCCGAGAAAAACGGCAAGGGCGATATTGAGCACAATTCTTGGACTGTCCGGCTCCACGGGGGGGCGTGCCGTGTTCAATATCGCGATATCGGTTTGATTCGCGCGCGCTTCCAAGCGTGCTTGGCCGTAGCGTTGTAGTGCGGCATCGTAGACGCGCTGCGCATTTTCCACATCGCGCACGAGCAAGGAGGCTTCATCGCGCCCCTGCTTGAGCGAAAGCACATGCCCTTTCTGACGTTCCACTGCGGCACGAAGGCTTTCTTCGCGTTGCTTTGCCGACGTCGCAGTGCTCGATACAGCACTACCCGCAACGCCCATTTCGGCGTTCAGACGCATGCGCAATGAGTCAGCGTCCGCTTTAGTGCGTTTGTAGGTGGGATGGGAATGGCCGAAGGTCTGTGCCATCTGCGCGAGCTCCGCTTCACGTTTGGCGAGTTCCGTACGCAATTGTTGCACGACATTGCTATTCACTACCTCCGAAGAGGTTGCGCTGTGGCGTGAGGCGGTGTCGTAAGTGGAAGATTGAGCAAGCGCGAGTTGCGTGGACAATTCGTTCAAGCGCGCCATTTCCACATCCAAGCGTTCGTCCGTTCCGACAAGGCCGCGCTCGCGTTGATATGCGGTCAGGCGTCCCTGCGTTTGTTCCAGTTCTTCGCGCAATTGTTTAATTTGCATTTCATACCAATCGGACACACGTTGCGCCGGATCGATGCGCAATTCCAGATTGGTATCGATATAAGTGGCCGCGAAGGCGTTTGCGACGGCGGCGGCCTGCTCTGGCGAATTGGCCTTGAAACTGATGTGGATCGCGTTTGAGTGATGCGAAGGTTCGACTTCCAATTTCTCGAGTAAGCGCTGCCCCAGCCAATCGCGTATCTCGCCCTTGCCGCCGGTCTCTTCTAGAAAGGTTTCTTTGATTTTTTCGGATTGACCTAACTTCAGGCCATCGACCACTTTTGCCGCAACATGCGGACTAGTGATGATGTCCACTTGCGTGGCGACATAGGTTTCCATCAATTGCTGCGGCAAGGAAGCACCGTTTACGGGATCGCGGCTCTTTGCATCCACTACGACTGTCGCGGTGGCGATATAGGCGGGGGACATGAGCAGACTTACGACCACCGCACTCCCTACGGTCACGCCTAGAACGAGCAACATCAGGCGCAGTCGCGCCTGCAATATGGCCAGTAAAGGGGCGAAACTCATAATGCTCCCTTCGTCCTCAAAGGACGCGAATTCGGGCTTTTGCAGCCTTCGTTTTTTGCGTGTTTAAAACCAACCTTCGGGTACATGCAGTACGTCATCCGCTTGCAACGGCGCATCCTTGACGGGCGCCACTTGCTGCAAAGCATTTTGTTTGTCGCGACGATACAAACGCAAGGAACGCTCGCTGCCGCGCAAGGTCGGTCCACCACCTTGAGCCAATCCCTGCATTACCGTCATGCCGCGCTCGACTCGGTAAGCACCCGGCCGCTGCACCTCGCCATAAATGTAAAACATCGGGGCGCGATGCACATAGATCGTATCCCCGCCGGTGACCTGCACCTCCGACTCGGAGGCGCCTTCGGCAAAAAGCGCCGCGACGTCGATTTCTTTTCTAAAGGGTTTGCCTGCGCGCACGCCGGTCACCACAGCAATATCCGCGCCGTCGTCGGATGCCCCGCCGGCCATGGCCAGCACGTCGGTAAGCCGCATTGTGCTCGTTTCCAGGGCATAGCGCCCGGGTCTGTTGGTGCGACCCAGGACGGCAACCTGGTTGCTGTGCGTCTGCACCAGACTGACGGTAACTTGCGGCTGGCGTACGAAATCGCCCTTGCTGAGTGCGGCGCCAATGGCTTTTTCCGCTCCCTCAAGTGTTTGGCCGCCGATGTTTACGCTGCCGATGAGCGGATAGCTGATGGTGCCGCTTTCCGTAACGCGCGTTTCCAGGGTGAGGTCCGGATGCTGATAGACCATGATCTTGATTGCATCGCCGGCGCCGAGCCGGTATTCGCCCGATTCCTGTGCGCGGGCTGCAACGGTCACACCGAGCAGCATCACTGCCGCCATCGCCGCACTCATCCAAAATTGTCGCATTGCCATTCCCCCTTCTCAAAACAATTGCCGGCGGGTTCGCCGGGGCTATTTACTCGGTCGGACTAAAACATTTGATGCACGCTCAATTGGAATCCGTGCGCGTCGTAATTGAATTCGTCGCGATTCGAATCGCGACGCTCGAAAAACAAACCGGCGCTCAATTCGGTAGTGAGGTTCGGCACCCATATCCAAGTGGCGATCGCCGAGTGAGTGCGATCTTCACGCTGCGCAGCGGTTATGCCAGGCAATCTTCCGCGATGGTCGCGATCTTTGCGTTCGCCGCGTAATTCGAGACGCTGCTTCTGGGAGTAGTGCCAGGTCGCGCCGACGGCAATAATGTCCATATCCGCGTAACTCGCTTCTTCGTCTTGCCATGCTCCCAAGTCATGTCGGTAGCCCAATAGCAAGAGTAATTTTTCGGTGAGTCCCCAAGTGAAACGCACATTCCCCGTCCAGCCGGAAAAATCGCGTTCCCCTACATGCGGATAGCTGCGATCTAGATAAGAGAGTCTCGCGTTAACGCGGCTATTGCCGCCGAAGGGATAGTGGAGCTCGAGTTGGAATTCGTCTTCCTCGAAAGTGTTATCGCGAAAGTTGTCCTCATCCAGGCGACTTTCGTCGTAATCCGCATCGCGCTTGAACAGCATCGCGGTTAGAGTCCGTTCATTGCCTGCGTCGAAACGCAGGCCGGCGCCCCAGCGTGTTCGATCGTATCCGCGGTCGTCCTCCAGCCCCTCTTCCGTTTCGTAATGGGTTTCGTCTTGTCCCGCTTCAGCGAGCAAATGCCAATTGCTATGCACCCACCAATCAACTTGGAAGCGCCGATCGCGCAGCGTGCGTATGTTTCGATCCTCCTGATTACGGAAGGCGGCGGCGCTCGTGAGGCTTTCTTCTTGTTGTGCCGCGATCACCCCGGTGACGCGCGGGGTCAGACTCCAATCCCAAGCCGCCAGATAATCTTTGGTGGTGTGATCGAGAAAATCGTGTTTGTTGTACTTGTGTCGCGTGGCCAAGCCGTTCAAGCGAAATCGCTGTTGGCCAAACGGCTTATCGACGGTCAGTCCGGCGCCCAGCGTGGCAATGTGGTCCGAATGACCATCCTGTGCGGGTTCGTTGTCCCGTAGTCGAAAAATATTGTTGTCGTATTGATAGGCCGCGCGCGCATGAAAGTTGACCACGTCCCATTCGTCTGCGTGGCAGACGTGGATCATCCCCGCTAGCAATACCCCCCCCAACGCGCGACGCGACAAGGCCATTACTTGATTACCGGTTCTGAAAATGAGTAGGCCCGATGCTGGGCTCTATTTGAATGTTCTTGTTATTCCGCAGATTCGGTCTTTCCCTGCGAGGGCCGCAGTGTAACGCAGGCCTTCCGGGAAATAGTAGCCTACGAGGTAAGTTATTTGGCAGAAGCAGTCGGGTGGCGAAGACACTTGTATGAAATTGAGTCTTTCAGCACAGTGGCGGGCCCGGTGAGGAGGCATTCGTTATTCCAAGGCTGTTGTTCTTTCGACAAGGGAGAAGACGTGAATAAACGCGACGAGCAGTTAATGGAGAGCGTACGTGAAGCCGTGCAGTCGGGTGAGGTGGGTCGCGGCATGGGGCGGCGTCATTTTCTTAAGAGCGGGCTAACAACCGCAGCGGTGTCTTTAATTCCCCTGCAGTTCTTGAGTCGGGGCGGAATCTTTCCTGCCGCATTCGCGGCCGATTCGCCTTATGGCCCACTCAGTCTTGTGCCGGACGATGTGACCGGCACCAGCTACCTCAAATTGCCTCCGGGTTTTTCCTATATGAGTTACGGCAGCGTAGGCTCCTTGATGGACGATGGCATTGCGACACCGGGCCAGCATGACGGGATGGGCGTTTGTCGAGTCGAGGACGAGCGAATTTACCTGGTGCGTAACCATGAGTTATATCCAGGCATTTCGCTAGGCAACGGAAAAACCGCTCCTCGCGCGGCTTATACCGGCACCAACTTCGAATCCGTTTATGACTCGCGCGCGCCGGGTGGCGCGACGGTGCTTGTCTTCGATGCGTTGAAAGAGCAATGGGAAAGCTCGCAAGCCGGCATCGCGGGCACGCTTTTCAATTGCGCAGGTGGGCCGACGCCTTGGGGCACATGGTTAACCTGTGAAGAATTCGCCGACAGCAAGAGCAACGGTTACAACCAGAATCATGGTTTCGTGTTCGAAGTGCGGACGGACGGTACGCCAAGTTCGCGGCTGCCATTAAGCGCAATGGGCCGCTTCAGACACGAGGCCGCCGCTGTGGTGGATCGCCCCGAGAGTGGGCAGCACGGGTACGTCTACATGACGGAGGACAATGGCAGCGACCCTTGTGGCTTCTATCGCTTCGTTCCCAATGTGATTGGGGATCTAAGTGCCGGCGGAACGCTGCAAATGCTGAAGATCAAGGGGGTCGGCAAAGCCAATATGTCGCGCCAGACGGCTCAGCGTTGGGATGTGGAATGGGTCAAGGTGACGGAACCGCACAAGCTCGGCGTTTTCGGTCGTGGCAAGCAAAAAGGCGGCGCCATTTTTACCAAACTTGAAGGCGCGTGGTACGGCAAGACCGACCATTCCCTCTGGTTCCTTTCTTCGTATATGGGCGCTAAAGGCCTAGGAAGAATCTACCGTTTGGACCTATTCAACCAGGAATTGCATATGGTCTACGAATCGCCGAGCGCGGGCGTGCTGGAGTTTCCGGACAACCTGACGGTGCTGAGTAACGGAGATGTTTTACTTTGCGAAGACTGTTCAAGTAGCCGCCGCCCCCGCCTTCATCTGATGAAGGCGGACGGGAGTTCCATTTTTCCGATCTGCGAATTCGCGAATACCGGAACGGAATTCACAGGCGCGACGTTTCACGGCAAATGGCTGTTCCTGAATAGCCAAACGCCCGGGCGTACGTTTGCGATCACGGGACCATGGGAAAACGGTGTCCTTTGATCGATGCGCCGCTCGTCCGGCCCAACCCGGACTAAGGAATTGTCTGATTAAGTGCCGAGGATGATCGCGAGTGCGGGCTGCGAAGGGCGGAGCAGGTTCCATCGGCTTCATCGATGGATGCGACTCCGAAGTAGATAGGGCATGTGTCGGCCACAGCCGTATGTGCCTCTGCGGTCGCATACCCAAAAGGGGCCCCTGCTTCACGCTCCGGCACAGGCTGTACGAGCGAGGGCAAACTAAAACAAGGCCTTGGGCGCTTTAAGCCGACAACACGATCATCAATAAACCTTAATCACAGCCTCCCTAGCGTTCTTCCATTACTTCGCGCCCACTACTGCCATACCGACGAGGCGCGGGGGCCGCCTGGCCGCCCACCCCGTAAGGACCGGGGCCGATTACATTGTCATGCTTACGATCGCGGTTGCGCCAACGCGGCGGCTGGTTGACGTAGCCCGGGTAATAAACTCTTTGCTCGACGATGGGCTCCACCGTGGGAATGCTCCCCACACCACCCGAGCCGCCGGTCGGCGCTACGGCAGTTGCG
>DATEEW010000304.1:0-2530 GCA_035280965.1 Burkholderiales bacterium | reverse complement strand
TGCCACGCAGTCTGTATGGCGGCACGTCGCTTGTCCAAGGCGACAAGCTGGAAATCGTCGTCGCGGTCGGCGGCGGTTAAACACTCTTTTTCGTCTCTCTTTGACAGGTCAGCCATGAACGCCCCTGCTACGAATTCCGCGCTCAGCAACGATCCGCTTCTTATCGCAGGAAAAGCCTATGGCTCGCGTCTGCTGGTGGGCACCGGTAAATACAAGGATTTCGACGAAACACGACGCGCCATCGAAGCGAGCGGCGCGGAGATCGTAACGGTTGCAATTCGTCGCACCAACATCGGCCAGAACGCGGATGAACCGTCCTTGCTCGATGCGGTGTCGCCGTCGAAATACACCTATCTACCGAATACCGCCGGCTGTTATTCGGCGGAAGACGCGGTACGCACGCTCCGACTTGCGCGCGAATTGCTCGACGGCCACGATCTGGTGAAACTCGAAGTGCTGGGCGACCCGCGTACGCTATTCCCCAATGTGCTGGAAACGCTGCAAGCGGCGAAGACGCTGGTCGCCGACGGTTTCAAGGTGATGGTGTATACGAGCGACGATCCGATTATCGCCAAACAACTCGAAGACATCGGCTGCGTGGCAATCATGCCGCTCGCGTCGCTGATCGGTTCGGGGATGGGTATTCTCAACCCCTGGAATCTTCAGTTGATCATCGAACAATCCAAAGTGCCGGTCCTGGTCGATGCCGGCGTTGGCACGGCTTCCGATGCGGCGATTGCACTCGAACTCGGTTGCGATGGCGTATTGATGAACACTGCGATTGCCGCCGCCAAAGACCCCGTGATGATGGCCGGCGCGATGAAGAAAGCGGTGGAAGCGGGCCGCGAAGCTTATCGCGCGGGACGCATGCCGCGAAAACTCTACTCGGCTATGCCCAGCTCGCCCACGAGCGGGATGATTACACCGAGTCGTTAATCGAGCGGCACCGCCGCTTTTCAATATGAGCGAATCCGACATGCCGCATCGTGCGGTGCGCAGCTTTGTGCTGCGCCAGGGCCGCGTGTCCAACGCGCAAGGGCGCGCGCACGCGCAATTGCTGCCGGTCTATGGACTGCCTTTCGGCAATATCCCGCTGGATTTCAAGCAGGTATATGGGCGCGACGCGCCGACAGTGCTGGAAATCGGCTTCGGCATGGGCGAAACCACCGCCGCAATCGCTGCCGCGAATCCGGAGACGAATTATCTCGCCATCGAAGTGCACACGCCGGGTGTCGGTAGTTTATTGAAGCAAATCGAGGAACAAGGACTGAGCAACCTTCGCATCGTCCAACACGATGCAGTTGAAGTGCTCGAGCGAATGATTGCGCCTGAAAGCCTGGCGGGCGCGCATATTTTCTTTCCGGACCCATGGCCCAAAAAGCGGCATCGCAAACGCCGCCTGATTCAAGGTCCCCTAATCGCTTTGCTGTCTTCGCGTTTGTACCGAGGCGCCTATTTGCATGCAGCCACCGACTGGGAAGACTACGCGCATCAAATTTTGGAAGTGTTTACTGCCGAACCAACTCTGGAAAATACCGCGTCGAATTTCGCGCCGCGCCCCACTGGCCGCCCCCAAACTAAATTCGAAAGTCGCGGCCTACGTTTAGGCCACGGCGTGTGGGATATTCTGTTCCGTAAGCGCTAAGAACACACTGACTGGCGTAGCTTCTCTCTTAGGGCTGCGCGTCTTTTTCTCCCATCACTGCCGCAAGCGCCCGGCGCATCACGCTTTCTTCCTCGCCTAAAACATGTACCCACCCTTGCGCCAGGCCCATGGATAACTCGTCGGCACTCATGCCGCGAGGTTTAGCTGCGGCGGCTATAAAAGCATAACGAGTATGCGCGGGGCTCACCCAGCCGAGACGCGCGCGTTGGACAGGGGTGACATCCGTGAAAGCGATCAAGGCGCGCAGCGGCAGCAAAGGCCGTCTCGCCGATTTTTGTTCCGGGGGTCGATACGCAACCGCTTCTGCCGCCTTCTTCGAGTTGAACGCAAATTCGGTTGTCCGTGCCTGTTGCAACACTGCGGTGTGGGCCTGCATCAAAGCATCCATGAACGCCCGTTTATCCTCGTCCGCGATATCGATCAAGGAGAAGCCTCGCTGTAGGTTTTTTACTAGAGCGGGCAAGGATGCTGTGAAGGCCGCCACATCTTGACGTTCTTTCGGTCGCACACTAAACAGCAAAGCTTCCATGGTTTGCAAATGGGGAATCCATCCCGTTTCATCCGCATCGGCACGAGCTTTAGTTAATACGCGACGCCAATGTGTTTGACAAAAATCGCGGATGAAAGTCGGCGTATCCGACGTCACGATGCCGTGTACGGCGTCTTCAGCCTGAGACTCTGCCTGCGCTTCGCGTTCCTCAGCCAACAACTGCTCGGTAACGAGCATCAAGGCGGTGTCAATCGCGGGGTCGGGATCTGCAGATAGCCCGCGCAAGCGCACTCGCGCCTCCTCGAAAACCACTAGATCATTCTCGAAATCCGTCACCAGATGATCGACCATGACACGCAGACCTTGAACGAATT
>DATEEW010000303.1:0-4671 GCA_035280965.1 Burkholderiales bacterium | reverse complement strand
AGCGATGCTGGCGAGAGTCACGCGTTGGCGTTCTTCTCGTTCGAAGGCCGCGTCGCGTTGAGCCTCCTCGCGATGCGCAACCTCCCGTTGCAAGCGCGCATTGGTGGCGCGCAACTGTCGCGCCTGCCATTCGATCTGCCGTGTCTTTCTGAACAAGTCCACAAAAATGCGGACTTTTGATTTCAATACCTCTGGCGACACCGGTTTCACCAGATAATCGACCGCGCCGCTGGCATAGCCCGCGAGAATCTGTTTTTGGTCCGGTTGATACGCAGTGATGAAAATAATGGGCACATCGCGCGAACGCTCGCGCTCGCGAACCAATTGCGCAGTTTGAATGCCGTCCATGGTCGGCATATTCATATCGAGCAAAATAGCGGCGAAGTCGGCATTCAACAAATGCCGCATCGCCTCGACGCCGGATTGCGCACTGACCAATTCGAAACCCGGATCGGCAAGAATCGCCTCGAACACCGCGAGGTTCGCCGGATTGTCGTCGACCACCAGAACGCGGGGCGGCTCGAAAGAGCCGAGCGATACGTTATCGCCGGCCGCCAAGGGGTTTACCGTCTTATTGGGCATGAAGCCTCTCAGGCAATGCGCTGATAAACGCCATGTTGCCATTCCTTGAAATTCAAGTTGTGTTGCATCAGCGCGCGGCCATATGAAGGGTGCAAAGCAATCAGACCCGAAATGGGCAAGCTGCCGACCATCAGCTTGAACGCATGACGCGGCGATTCCGCAGACAAGAAACGGCCATCAATGAAATGAAATTCATTAAAACTTTCGCCTTGCGCGGGATCGAACTGCAACCATGTGACCTGCATTCTCAACCGCTGTGTCAGATCCAAGCGTTTTTCTTTTACGTCAAAGCAGGCAATTATGGAATCGGTGCCACCGGCCGCTTCATACGCCTTTTGCGCATCGGCAAGGACGCGACTGGAAAACGAAGCGCGTGCGGCCTCTCGCACATACTCGCCCTTTGCGTCGGTAGCATAAATTCGGGTACGCGCGGTAAGTCCCACTTCTTCCAGCAAAACAGCCCAGCTATAGATCGCACCACCCGCGCCGCATTCCGGCAACCAAACGCTCAAAAAAGGGGTTGTACGCAGCCATGGCAACACACGCTCCCGCAGCAAACGCCAATAATATGGATCATCAAAGAGGCGCACCGCTTCGTCGCTAAGGGCTTCTATGGCGCGCGCACCGAACTCGCGGTCCTCCACGAGTTTTTCGATGAGCGCATAAACGCTCGAAGCGCCGGTCGCGCGCGCAAGTTCGACAGCCCAGGCCTGGCATGCGGCCGGACTATAGTGACCCGGATCCAGACCATAGGTACGCGACAGCGCTTCGATCAATAAATCCGTCTCGAGCGTCGCGTCCGGAATCACCGAGGCCTCTTCTCTCAAGCGGCCGCTCCGATGCGCTGGCTTAGCCATACGCGCAGCATCGACATCAGTCGCGCCGTGTCCACGGGCTTGGTGATGTAATCCGAAGCTCCCGCCTCCAAACATTTCTCCCGGTCGCCTTTCATGGCTTTTGCGGTGAGCGTGATGATAGGCAGATTCGCGAACCGCGCATCGGCGCGAATCGCGCGCGTCGTATCGTAGCCATCCATTTCCGGCATCATGATATCCATCAGCACAATGTCGGTATCCGGCATGCGATGGAGCAATTCGATCCCGTCGCGACCGTTTTCCGCGAAACTCACCACCATCTGATGACGTTCCAAGACCGTTGTCAGGGCGAAGATATTCCGTACGTCGTCATCGACGATGATCACTTTCTTGCCGCGCAAAATACCGTCCGCGTCAAAGTTTCCCGCAAGCATGCGCCGTTGCGCTTCAGGCATCCGCGCTACCGAGCGATGCAGGAACAAAGCCGTTTCATCGAGCAACCGTTCCGGTGAGCGCGCATCTTTCACGATCACGCTTTGCGCAAGCCGACGCAGATGCGTTACTTCCTTGCGCGACAGATCCTTACCTGTGTAAATCACCACCGGCAGCGTACGCAATCCGGGCTCGTCGGCGATTTTTTTCAATAAATCGAATCCAGAAATATCGGGCAGGGTCAAATCGAGCACTACGCAATCGAAGTGACCCAACTTCAACGCAGCCATCGCCTCCGCGCCGTCGGCCGCAATACTGATCGCCACATCGTCGGCGGCCAACAATTCCACCAGACTATGACGCTGCGCCTCGTTATCCTCAATGATCAGCAGGTTGCGTCGATCGCGTGCGAGAAACTGCTGCATTTTGGTGAACTCGTTTTGCAGTTGTTCGCGGCTAACCGGCTTGATGAGATACGAACGCGCACCTTGACGCAGCGCTCTTTCGGTAGCGTCCTTGCCGGACAGAATATGCACCGGAATATGCCGCGTCTCGGGATCGTGCTTGAGCTGATCCAGTACCGCCCAACCTTCCACATCGGGCAGTGTCAGATCGAGCATTACGGCGCGCGGTTGGAATTCTCGCGCAAGAGCCAGCGCCGTCGCGCCTTGCAACGTTACCAGGCCTTTGAAGCCATTCTCATGTGCCGTGTCGAGCAGGATATTGGCAAAGACGGGGTCGTCCTCCACGATCAGCACCGACTGATCTCCCGGCAACATCAATTCGCGATCGTCCGAGACCGCCGCATGCGCGACCAATGCGAGATCGGGCGTGGTGACATAAGAAATCGCTTCTTCCTGCGCCGTTTCCGCATTCGCCGGTAGCGGCAACGCGGCGGGTAACCCGACGCTATTGAAAGCAATAAATAGCGTGAAGCGACTGCCGCTTCCCACCACACTCTCGACTACGATTTCACCGCCCAACAAACGCGCCAGTTCGCGACTGATAGAGAGACCCAAGCCGGTGCCCCCATAACGACGACTTGTGGTGCCGTCCGCCTGCTGGAAAGCCTCGAAAATAAGTTGCAGCTTGTCTTTCGGAATACCGACACCGGTATCGGACACGCTGAAAGCAACCACCGAATCGGCGGTATTGAGCGCAATATTTTCCACGCTCCATCCGCTCTTGGCCGCACCGATACGCATATTCACGCTGCCCTGTTCGGTGAACTTGAACGCATTGGACAGCAGATTTTTCAGAATCTGCTGCAAGCGCATCGGATCGGTCATCACGGAAGCAGGAAGATCCACGTCCAGCTCTACTTTGAAATCCAGTTGCTTTGCTTCGGCCATATGGCGGAAGGTGCGTTCCACATATTCGCGCAGCCCGCGCAACGGCAATTCGCTGACCTCGAGCGAGACCGTGCCCGATTCGATCTTCGACAGATCCAGAATGTCGTTGATGAGCGTGAGCAAGTCGGTGCCGGAACCGTGAATGATCTTCGCGTACTCGACTTGTTTGTCGGTCAGGTTCTGATGCGGGTTCTCAGCCAGTTGCTGCGCCAGAATCAGCAGCGAGTTCAGCGGCGTGCGCAATTCGTGCGACATGTTGGCGAGAAACTCGGATTTATATTTGGAAGACAGCGCCAACTGCGCGGCCTTGTCTTCCAAGGCCAGGCGCGCCTGCTCCACTTCGCGGTTCTTGTGTTCGACCTCGATGTACTGCTCGGAAAGCAGCCGCGCCTTTTCCGCCAATTCCTCGTTGGTCTTCTGCAATTCTTCTTGGCGGCTCTGGAGCTCTCTCGCTAATGTCTGCGATTGCTTCAGCAGGCCTTCGGTACGCGTATTGGCCTCGATGTTGTTCAACACCACGCCGATGCCTTCCATCAACTGATCCAGGAAAGCCAAGTGCGTGGCGCTGAATTCGTCGAAGGCAGCCAGTTCGATCACCGCTTTGGTTTGCTGTTCGAACAAAATCGGCAGCACCACCACGTTGCGCGGAATAGCGGCGCCCAGCCCGGAAGAAATACGTAAATAGGTTTTAGGCACGTCTTCCATGACGATGCGCTTCTGTTCGACCGCGCATTGACCTACCAGACCTTCGCCGGATTCGAATTCCGAAGGCAAAGACTTGTTAGCACGATAGCCATAGGCGGCAACGAGCTTCAGACGGCGATCGTTCGCAGCAGGCTCCATCATGTAGAACACGCCGAGTTGCGCGCCAACCAATGGCGCAAGTTCGGACAGAATGAGTTTCACGACCGTTTCGAGCTCGCGCTGACCTTGGAGTAAACGCGTAAAACGCGCGAGGTTGGTTTTCAGCCAATCCTGCTCGGAGTTTTTCTGCGTGGTGTCTTTCAAGTTGCGGATCATTTCGTTGATGTTGTCTTTCAACACCGCCACTTCGCCGCGCGTATCCACCGTCACCGAACGCGTCAAGTCACCGCGGGTCACAGCGGTCGCGACATCCGCAATTGCCCGCACTTGGGTCGTCAAGTTCGCCGCAAGCTGGTTCACGTTCTCGGTCAGGCCTTTCCAGGTGCCCGAAGCGCCCGGCACGTTCGCTTGACCGCCGAGCTTTCCTTCCACACCGACCTCGCGCGCCACCGTCGTTACCTGATCGGCAAAGGTCGCGAGCGTGTCCGTCATTTCGTTAATGGTGTTGGCCAGCGCCGCAATCTCGCCCCGCGCCTCCACGGTCAGTTTCTTCTTCAGATCGCCCTTCGCGACCGCGGTCACCACACCAGCGATCCCGCGCACCTGGTCGGTCAGATTCGCGGCCATCACGTTCACCGAGTCGGTCAAATCCTTCCACGTACCGCCCACGCCGCGCACTTGCGCTT
>DATEEW010000302.1:0-11687 GCA_035280965.1 Burkholderiales bacterium | reverse complement strand
CGCATGTATTGCGCAGCGGTTTGAATCGAAGAACTGCCGGCGACGTTCGCGAAACTCAAGTTCGCGACACGAGCGCCATGATCGGCGGCCCAACGGATGGCATCCGTCATCATGCTGTAGTAACCCATGCCATCAGACCCGGCCACACGTAGCGGCATAATGCGCGCCTGCCAATTGACACCGGTAACCCCCGAACCGTTATTACCAGATGCGGCTGAAACGCCGGCAACCGAAGTCCCGTGCCCCTGTACGTCTGCAGCGTTGGAATTGTTATCGTAGAAATTCCAACCGGAAACCATTCGCGTGCTCAAATCGGGGTGCGCGCTGTCCACCCCGGTGTCCAGGACGGCGATGGTCACGCCACTCCCCTTTGCGAAATCCCACGCGCTCGGCGCGTCTATTTTGGGCAAATGCCAAGCGCTGGCGTAATACGGGTCGTTTGGCGTGGTCGCGATCTCGACTGCTATGTCGAGCTCGGCAAACTTCAAAATGCGATGACGCGAAAGCAGGCGCGCAACCGCTCGCTCGTCGATGCCTTCGGGTAGTTCGATCACGTGAACGTCGACGCCGGCGATGCGGCGCGCCCGTTTGCCTCCATGTATGGAAAGCATACGGTCCAATTGCGCGTAGCTGAGCCCGGCACGCGGTTGAATAAGTACGCGGCCTTTCGCATGCCGTTTGCCGATAAGTTGCGTGATGGGCGCGGCAGCGGATAACTCAAGCGAGGAATCAACGGAAGATTGAGCGCTTGCGTGGCCGCAAGCGAACGCAAGCGCCACGCACGCGGCGGTTCGACGATATAAATGCAACATGCAACTCTCCTTTGCGTTGCATCGTCGAAGCGCGATGCTTTAGTGACGCGAAGGTATTGAGTTGGTATTACAAGGCCAATCGATATGACGCGCGGTGTGTGGAAAACCACCGCTGCTTGGACATTGTGTAGAAAAGATAAACGTCGTGTTACCGAGACGTCCTAAGGATTCATGATGCGTTGCGCTAATAACCGGGGTTTGATCTAGACGCGGCTCTCTTCACATTCCTAACATGCGCCCAATGCTGCCGATATATTGCGAGCCGGTAAACGCGGTATCGGCGGCTTCATCCAGAAACCGATGAAGGCCATGCAACCGCTCGCGGACTTTTTGTTCGTCCGTGAGATGAAGTGCTTCACGTAGCGCTTCAACTTCCGCTTTCAGCGCGACGTAATCATCGCCGCCTGCTTGCAAGCGCGCCAAATCGTTTTCCAACGCTTGGACTAGCCGCGCGACTTCTTGCAGATCCACGGGTTCTTCCGTCGCCATTATTTCTCCTGGTTGTGCGTATCAGCAGGAATGATAAAGAGGTGTAGGAAGAAGGTCACGCGCCTTCGGTGGAATTTCTGGCGTGAACTCTCGAAACCGGCAAACATTGCGAACATCGAAATCGGAGTTCGTCGTGTTACTTTTATCCGCAATGGTTATCAGCGCCGTCCAGTTTAGTAGTCCTTCGCTGGTTTTCGCGCTGTCATTCTCGCTCGCCGTGTTCACCACCGGCATGCATCTCACGCGTCGTCGTCGCTAAGACTCGTTTTCCGGCCACTCCAGGGCCGCACGCCCGCACGCGGCAAAAAAACTATCGCGGTGAAACGGTTTCACCAAATAGCTGTTCGCCCCCAAGTTGTAGCAACGCGGCAATTCCGGTGCACGCGCCGCGCCCACCAGCACGATAATACTCAATGCGCGAGTGCGCGGATTGTCGCGGATTCGGCTCAACGCTTCGAAGCCGTCGACACAAGGCATTCTTAAGTCGAGTAATACCAAGCGAGGCAAGTCTTGGGGTACGGTCGCCTCCAGCGCTTCGAGCGCGCGCGTACTATCGCTAATCCACGCAACGGGAACTTGCAGACCGAGCGTGCGTAAGGCACGCAAACTCAGTTCGGCATCGTCTTCGCTATCGTCAATTAACAAAATGCCGTCCTTGGGCAGGACGGTGGCTTGGCTTGGTGCTTCGAACGCGCCGCCTATAGGCGGCGTTGTGTCGGATTCGGAATAACTGAAATAAAGCGGCTGCTGGATTGGCTCGGGCATTAAAACCTCCGCGTCCTGTGGGTTTGAGGCGCCGATACGCCTATCGAGGCGTTTCTCAAATCAGTATGGTTGGCGTTTCTCTCATAGGCAAGGATGAAGAGACCTAGTTTGCAGGCTTTGACAGATTTCTCTGTTCGTAACGATGGACTTCAATAGATCCGGCGCGGAAACGCTGGACGGATTCCGCTGTCAGGCCAAGCGCCTCTAGGCGCGGCCGGATTTCATCGCGCGGATCGTAGACGTTCCCGGTGCGGGTAATGAAAAACAGCGTTTCTTTGTGTCGTGCCTCATCCAATAGAGCGCTCAGGTCCTGGCCAACGATTGAAGGCGAACATTTGCCGGAGGGATAGCGCGCCAATAAACCCGGAGCCGGAAAATCAGCCGGAGCACCACGTATGGGCAAGGTCGCGCCAATCTCTGCGAAAGCATGACTTAAAGGCAGGGCCAATTCGTTGGGAACGACCAACACGAGCGTGTCGCCCTTGACCGAATGCACAAGCGTTCGGGCGACTTCAAGCCATTGCTCTTTTCGTCCCTCTTTCCAATACAAGGTTTGTGCTGCGTTCCACATGCAGACACAGACATAGACCGCGAGCGCGGCGTGACGCAAGGACGCACGCCGAATGCCGGCGATCGCCACAGCGATGGCTAATGCGAAAGCAGGTGCGATGACGATTAGGGTGCGTGCGAGATAGATCGGTTTGACGAGCAAACTGACGGATAGGTTGAAGACAACGGGCAGCACAAACATTGCGAACAATATCCATGCGAAGGCGCGCTTGCCTTCCCGACACAGCAAAGTCAGACCAAGAATCGAAAGCGGAAAAAGAAACCACAGCGCTTCGAAATATCCGAAGCCGACGACAAATCTCAGTTCGTTGAATACGCGCCACAGGTCGGGGCGTGGAATCCAGAAGTCATCCGAAACGCCTCGGGCTTGTTCTATGAAGATGGGCAAATAGGGGAGCCAACTCACTGCGATCAACGCCGCTACGATGAGTGCCGGCCGCCAGAGCGCGCGAACGCGCGACTCCTTCCACATTATCGCAATGAGCGTAAACGCGGCCGCTGCGATCGTCAGCATGCTGGTGCTGTTTGACCAAAGCGTGATGATTCCGCCGAACAACAAGGCAATCCAACCTGGCCAAAGTCGGGGAACCGGCGAACGCGATACCTCTAACAGTCCATAAAGCAGCAGAGCCGCACCCAATGCGAGCAAGGTATAAGGCCGCGCCTCTTGTGCGAATTCAATTTGAAAGGGGGTGACAGCGAAAAGGATGCCGGAGATCCAACCTACCCGAGCATCGATTTGCCTTCCGGCGAGCATTACGACAGCGGTGGTGAGAATGCCCAAAACGGTGGAGAAACCGCGCAAAGCCACACGACCATCACCGGTCAGCTCGACCCAAGCTTTCAACAACAGTGCATACAGCGGCGGATGTGGATCGCATTGGGGCGCCAGGTGCCAAAGGGCCCCAAGCGGCTCTCGCGCATCCCACCAGGAATACGCCTCGTCCAACCACAACGACTCGTTGGCGATCCCATACAGACGAACTAACGCGGCCAGGCTCAAAATGGCCAGCGCGTAGATTGCGTCCCGGAGGGTAGAGGTATGTGAGGGCATGAAAGCGCCCGGTCTAGATGCCGGGGTGGGTGGGGAGTTTAACGCTTAGCCTTTGATCGGCAAAGTATTTTGCTTATGTAAGGTTTTTGCCTACATTTCTCATAGACAAAATCCCATACGAAATTTCGCAGCGGGCTGATTGGCCTCACTGGGTCCAAAACGTATCTTGCAGCCTGACGAACCGGTTCACATGTCGTGACGCAAACCGATTCGTCCCTCCCTAAGCCCCACGCTCCCCTCAGCGCGGGGCTTTTTTTTGCCTATAGATAGTCGATTAAGTATTTAAGGGCTTTCCGGCCGTCATGCATTGTGAGCACCTATGTACTCGGAAACCTTGAAGCTCATTGTTACGCGGGCGCAACGGCGCCCCGCCTCTTGCCTGCCGCGTGAACTCAATCCGTGGTTTTCTCAGCTTGCCCATACGCAATATAGTGAGGCGGCCGAAACGGCCGAAGACAAGATCTGGCGCTTGTGGATGCATTATCCCCAAACTCGCGCCGCGCAGGATTTGGAACGTGCGACGCGCGCCATCGCGGCCTTCGATTTTCCTGCGGCGGAGGGCATTCTCAACACCTTGCTCGCGCGTCATCCGGATTACGCGGAGGCCTGGAACAAGCGCGCAACCTTGTACTTCATCCAAATGCGCGATGAAGAATCGCTACAGGCGCTGCATCGCACCCTGCAATTGGAGCCTCGTCACTTCGGGGCGGTGTGCGGATTCGCTGAAATCTGTTTGTCCCACGAATATCAAGACCACGCCCTGTTCGCGTTCGAGGCCGCGTTGGCACTCAATCCGCATTTGGATGGCATCCGTGCTCGCGTCAACGAGCTGTTAACGCTGCTACCGGAACGGGCGCACTGAGTGCTCCGAGGCGCCCTACGCGTCCAGTTGGATCAACAATCCCTCTAGCGTGCGGATCAAACGATCCACTTCCTCGGTGCCGATATTGAGCGCCGGCATAAACCTCAACCATCCTGGTCGGGGCGAGTTCAAAAGCAAACCGGCGACGCGACCTTTCTCCACCAGCTGGGGACCGATTTCGCGGCCCAGTTCCAAAGCCAGCAACAATCCTTCGCCGCGGACGATGCCCAACTTGCGCCGCGCCGACAATCCTTCCAGTTCACTGCGGAAATAGGCGCTCGTTTCGCGTACATGTGCGAGAAAACCAGGCTGGCGCACGGTTTCGAAGACGGCATTGCCGGCCGCGGTCATTAAGGGGTTGCCGTTATAGGTACCCCCTTGATCGCCGTGCTCGAACACACAGACGTGTTCTTTGGCACATAGTGCCGCGAGAGGTACGCCGCCGCCGATGCCCTTGCCGAGCGTCATCATGTCCGGCTCAATCTCGTAGCCCTCATACGCGAACAACCGCCCGGTGCGGCCCATCCCTGTCTGCACCTCGTCGACAATGAGCAATACCTTGTGGCGTTGCGTTAGATCGCGCAAGGCGCGCGTGAAGTCGCGACTTGCGGGAATCACGCCCGCTTCGCCTTGAATCGGCTCAAGCATCACGGCGGCGGTCAGCGGACTGATTAGCGCTTCCACCGAAGCCAGATCGTTCAACTTGGCTTTCGGGAAGCCGGGTACCTTGGGTTCGAAAAGCCGATCCCATCCGGCCTTGCCTGAGGCCGACATGGTCGCCAGTGTGCGGCCATGGAACGAATGTTCGAAGGTGACGATTTCGTAGGCGCCGCCCTTGTTTTTTTCTCCCCATTTTCGCGCGAGCTTGATCGCACCTTCGTTCGCTTCCGCGCCGCTATTGGCAAAGAACACGCGATCGAAACAACTGTGCGACACGATACTGGACGCGAGCTGACTGCTCGGCTCGTTATAAAAGGCAGGGCTGCAATTAATCAATTGTGCCGCCTGTCGGGTCAGCGCCTCGACGATTTCGCGTGGTGAATGGCCGAGGGAATTCACCGCCCAACCCTGCACGAAATCCAAATACTCGCGACCTTCGTGGTCGTAGAGCAGCGAACCTTGACCGTGCAAAAAAACGAGCGACGGCCTTGCCGTCACTTCCATCAATGCCTGCACCGGATAATCGTCGAAATTCATAAGGCTCAAAAAAGAAAAGGCCACAGTGTACTGTGGCCCGGGATCGGAAAAACTCGCCGCTGTCGTGATGCGAGTAGTGAGTAAGGCTTTTCCTAAATCGCCCTTCCCTCCGTGCTTCCGCTGCGCCTAGCGGCCATGCAGCGGATTATCGTACATATATTCGCGCGATAGGGGCGTGGGATTCTGCTTGCCGCCCGCTTCTTTGCAAGCCAGGACTTGGTAAAGATTCATCCAACCCTGGTCGAAGCCGTGACTGCAGCCTTGCAAGTAGATCGACCAGATTCGATAGCGTTTTTCTCCCGCGATTTGCGCGGCCCGTTCGCGATTGCGTTCAAGCCCGGAGGCCCACGTCGCACAAGTGCGAGCGTAATGGCGGCGCAGTGATTCCAAATCGGTCACTTCGAAACCCGCAAGCGCCATTTCGCGCAATACGAGCGAGATATGCGGTAGTTCGCCGTCTGGAAAAACATAGCGGTCAATGAATTCCCCTGCGCCCATACCGACTTGACGTTTTTCCGTGTCAGACGAAGTAATGCCATGATTGAGCACGAGGCCGCCGTCTTTGAGCAACTTGAGCATGGTGCTGAAATAGACGGAGAGATTTTTAATGCCCACATGTTCAAACATGCCGACGCTGGCAATCTTGTCGTAACCCCCTTTTTCCGGTACGTCTCGATAGTCCTGCATGCGCACTTCGCAGCGGCCTTCCAAACCTTTTTCCGCGATCTTTTGTTTCACATAATCGTATTGATTCTGCGACAGCGTAACGCCCACGGCTTTGGCGGCACCAAAATGCTCTATCGCTCTGAATATCAGCGCGCCCCAGCCGCAACCGATATCAAGCAGATGCTCGCCGGGCTTGAGCATGAGTTTGTTGAGGATGTGATCGACCTTTTGAATCTGCGCCTGCTCGAGGGTGTCGTTTATGCTGCGGAAATAGGCGCACGAGTAAACCATGCCTTTGTCCAGCCACAGCGAGTAAAACTCGTTGGACACGTCATAGTGATATTGGATGGCATTTCGGTCTTTACGGCGACTATGTGGAATCAGACGGAAGGGCTCGTACATGGCCTTCGTCGAAACGGCCGTGATGAAGCGCTCGGCGACTTCGAAAATATCGCGCACTGCGCCTTCCACGTGAATCTTGCCTTCTACATAAGCTTCGCCCAGCTTGTGCAAATCCGGCGCAATGAAGTACCGCAATGCTGCGGGATCGGGCACGGTGAGCGTTACGCGGGGTTCCGGTCCCAACTCAAAGCTGCGACCACTCCATAACCGTATGCGCAGCGGCACCGGGTCGATACGCTTGACCTGCTCGAACATCCTTTCCAGACGATTCAGACGAAGAAACATGATCCCTTGTCTCCCTTATAAGGTCCCATTCCAGCCTGCGACGCACACTGCGTTCTAAACCCATCTGCCGTCTTCGGCAAGCCTTCCTGTTTTTTCACCGCGCCCGGGCACTACGTCCCGCACTTTTTTTGGCGCTTGTTTTCGATGCGGGCTTGCGCTGTGCCGTCGTTGCGCGAGGCGAGCGCGATTTGCGTTCAAGCGCATCGAGGCGCTGGATAAGATCCGCAAAGTCCGATTGCGTTGGCGCCCCCACGCGTTTCAACGTGCGCGCGAGACCATCTTCGAAGGCTTTCTCCAGCCACCCCCATGTTTGCAAAGCGCGCATGGTCGCTTGGGATGTCGCCTGTCCCAACTGTTCGCCTGCGGGGCCCATTCGTGATTGTGCGAACCCACGCGTCCGTGATTCCAATGAGCGTCCCTCTTCGACGAGTGCATCGAACACTTTGCCACCCTCTTCCTGGGTCTTGGCTAGCGCGCCAAGTCCCGCGAGCCAGATTTGTTGGGCAGAATCTCGAACCGTACGTCCCAAGCCCGGCGTGGGGCGACGCGTGCGTTTCTCGCTAGTCCGTTTGGCAGCCATTTCGTACTCCTTTAGTCTTGGGCGTCGCAATGCAGACGCACTTTTATAATCGACAGCTCTAGCCGTTTGGCATGCCGTGATGATGCCGTTCATTTAGCAAGGAAAGCGCCATGTCTCTACACCCGGGGGATCCTGCCCCTAAATTCCGAGCCCTGAGCACACAGGGACACGAAATCTCCCTGGACGATTTTCGCGGACGCAAACTGGTACTCTATTTCTACCCGAGGGACGATACGCCCGGCTGCACGGCTCAAGCCTGTTCACTGCGCGACTACAACGCTGAAATCGAAGCGCGCGGCGCATCCATTCTCGGCGTATCGAGCCAAGACCGTCTTTCTCACGAACGCTTTAGCGAAAAATATGCGCTCAACTTTCCTTTGTTGGCGGACACAGACCGCAGCGTGGCGCGGGCCTATGGCGCGATCGGCGGCGGTGTCGTGGGTGCGGTACGGGCATTGCTCGGCGTAGCTCAACGGGTGACCTACATCATCGATGAGAGAGGCCGCATTGCGCATATCATCAATCGCCCGGATTGCTCCAACCATGCCGCTGAAGTCCTGCGAGTACTTTAGATTGACGAGATAGCAAAAAGCGCACCGTGGGCTGGTGGAAGCCGGATTAAGTGCCGAGGATGATCGCGAGTGCGCGGAAGCTGTACGAGCGAGGACAATGCAACAAGCCGTTATGCAGTCGGGCCTGGCGGCGGCACATCCAAAGGAATCCTTAATCAGCGCCTCTCTTGACGAAGGACTTATGGCCGCCCGCTCGAACACGCAGGATTTAGTCGACCGAATTTCCAAGCGTTTGGACGAAGTGCAGCGCCTGCGCGCGCGCATTCACGCCGACCCGATGGCGGGACAAGATCGACGTGTATTACGCGCCTGGCAAGCGGAGCGCATGGCCCGAACCTACGCTGACCTGCTGCAACAACCGCGCTACGAATCCGCGACGCGTTTTTTTCTTGACGAAGTTTATGGGGCCAATGGATATCCCATGAGCGATGAAGAGGTCAAACGCATCCTTCCTACCATGTCCAAGCTATTACCGGAGTACGCGTTGCGCACCGTGGAGGCTGCCGTCGAATTGGATTGGCTTTCAGAGCGCCTCGATACGGCATTGGCGCAGGCGTTGCGGGAGGCGCAGGACGACCCTGACGATCCCCTGGAGATATCTGCTGCCGCCTATGTCCGCGCTTACCGGGCCACCGGCGAGCCCGATGAGCGGGAACGTCAATTCGTGCTGTTATGCAAGATCGGGCACGAATTGGACCGCCTTGCCTCCAAGCCGCTTATCGGTACAACCCTGCATCTGATGCGCGGACCGGCCGCTTTGACGGGACTGCAGCGTCTCCAAGCGTTTCTGGAGCATGGTTTTCGTGCGTTTCAGAAAATGGAAGGAGCCGATGAGTTTCTGGATGTCATTGCTCATCGTGAGCGACTGATCAGCGAGCAGATCTATGCGGGCCGGGGACGCCCTTTTCACATTGCCGAGAGCCGACTGATGCCCGAATCGGCGCGAGCCTGAATTTCAGCTAAGTTTCCGCTATATCTTTCCGGATTGTCTCTTTCAGGACAATGTCATGTTGCATTTCTGAATATGATCTCTATAGTCAAATCCAGCACTCCCCTCACCGGGATGCTGATTACCTCCGAGAGCGCAGTCTGCGCTCTTCCTCCCTGTTGACGGCCCACCCGGGCCGTCTTTTTTGTGACCCTAAGGTGTGGACGATCCGGTTGCCCCGCTCCCCGCAGGCCGTGAGGCGGCCGGTGACATTACCGGGTTGTCCGTCCATCGGAACATCAGGTCACGCATGCCCCGTTCCGTTAACTGGATGCTTTGCGTTTGAGTCCGAGTGCCATCACTGGCGCGCACCGTGTAACGCCCCGCGGGCAACTTGGCCATCAACCAGGGGCCGTCCAGCGTGGTTTTTAGGACTTCATTGCCACCCGCATCGACAATGCTCACCGTCGTGTCGGAAACGTAAGGACGTCCCGGGATGGCGTTCTGCACCTTGAGATTGAAGTCGGTGGTGCTGCCCTGCATGGCTTGGCGTTCTTCGAGGCCGATGCCGCCACTGATGTAACTGACTGGCCCTTGCTGCTGGACGGCGGGCTGGGCCCGCGACTCAACCACCCAGGCTTGCGCCAACATTGCTACGGCGCACAACACGCCTACGCGTCCTACAATCATGTCCGACTCCTCGAATACGCGGCTTGCCCTCCCCGCTTAAAGGCAGTTCAGCAAGGCGCATACCGAGGCGGCTAATATTGCGTACGCAAAAGCTGGGCGGCCGCGACCATTCGATTCAGCGCGAGTTCGACCTCCGGCCAACCCCGGGTTTTGAGCCCGCAGTCCGGATTGACCCACAGGCGTCGGGGATCGATTACGGCGCAGGCTTTACGCAATAGCGTCAGCATGTCTTCCGTGTCGGGCACGCGGGGCGAGTGGATGTCGTACACGCCCGGCCCCATCTCGTTAGGGTAGCGAAAGCTACCGAAGCCTTTTAGCAATTCCATATCGGAACGAGAGGTTTCGATAGTGATGACATCGGCGTCGAGCGCCGCAATGGCGGACAGGATGTCGTTGAACTCCGCGTAACACATATGCGTATGAATTTGCGTGTCGTCGCGCACGCCGGCCCCGGCAAGACGAAAGGCTTCCACAGCCCAGTCCAAATATTCGGCGCGCGCGGACGCTTTGAGCGGCAGCCCTTCGCGAAATGCCGGTTCGTCGATTTGAATCATGCCCGCGCCGGCTGCCTCCAAGTCCAATACCTCATCGCGAATAGCCAAAGCGATTTGACGCGCTGTCTGAGCTCGCGGCTGATCGTCGCGCTCGAATGACCATTGCAACATGGTTACCGGACCCGTGAGCATGCCTTTCATCGGTTTGGTTGTGAGGCTTTGGGCATACCGGAACCACTCGACGGTCATCGCACGCGGGCGACTCACGTCGCCGTAAATGATGGGCGGTTTGACGCATCGCGAGCCGTAACTTTGTACCCAGCCGTGTTCGCTGAAAGCAAAGCCACGCAACTGCTCCCCGAAATATTCCACCATGTCGTTGCGTTCGGCTTCGCCATGCACCAGCACATCCAAGCCGATGGTTTCTTGCTGACGTACCACGAGCGCGATTTCCTCTTTCATCGCCGTCGCATACGCTTCCTCGCCGATTGCGCCGCGCTTATGGGCTGCGCGGGCGGAGCGAATGCTCGAGGTTTGAGGAAACGAGCCAATGGTTGTGGTCGGGAAAGCAGGCAGGTCGAAACGCAGACGCTGTTTTTCCTGCCGTGCAGCGTAGGGACTTTGACGCGTCGCGTCCGCTGTAGTCGAAGCAGCCAATCGTTGCGCGACCGCCGGGTCGTGAATGCGTGGAGAGCGCTGTCGTTGCGTATGACTTGCGTTCGATAGGTCCAGCGCCGCCTGAATGGCGGGACTTCCCTCGTTCAGACCACGCACGAGTGTCGCGACCTCGCCCAACTTCTGCGTGCCGAAAGCCAGCCACGACCTGAGGTCCGGTGCGAGCTTCGTTTCTGCATCCACATTGATAGGGCTATGGAGCAGCGAACAACTGGGCGCAACCCACAAGCGCTTTCCTAAGCCTTGTTGCACCGATTCCAATAGTTGCAACGTTTCAGCCAGATTGCAGCGCCAGATATTTCGACCGTCGACCACGCCCAGCGAAAGCACTTTGTCCTCGGGATACCGATCTAGAAATGCGTCGAGTTGCTGCGGGGATCGGATCAAATCCAAATGCAGGCCGGCCACTGGCAAGCGCTTGAGGCGTTCCGAGTGTTCGGCGACGGATTCAAAGTAAGTGCAAAGGAGCAGCTTCGGGATGCGAGACGAATGCAAACGCGCGTAAGTGCTATCCAGCGCTTCGATCCAACGTTGCGGGAGATCGAGCGTCAGGACGGGCTCATCGATCTGCACCCATTCGACGCCCTGTTTACGCAATCGCTCCAGAATTTCGGCATAAACCGCGACCAAACCGTCGAGCAAATCG